>NZ_BTPT01000027.1:0-96614 GCF_054408565.1 Vallitalea sediminicola | reverse complement strand
GTAATTCATGCTTAAGTGCTAATTCATATATTGGAGTGTATATATTATCATATACATGATAATGATAATATCCAGCATATAATTTAATTCCAATAACCGTATTGTTACTAATATAGTCCTCAATTCTTTTGAATTCCTCATCTTTTGAAATACCTATCAGATTAGTTGGATTGATACCTATACATTCATAAATATTATGAGGACGTTTATTTTCTAAGTCTAACAACATAGGATTATGACATGAAGAATCAGGGAAGTTACCTTCCCCGCTTTCTTCAATGCCCATTCCAATACTGGCCTCTATACCGTTTTTATTGAATTCATCATAATATCCATTATAAGAATAATCAACTTTAGAAGTATTACAAGCTGTGTTTATGAAAGAATCTATTTTTGAATAATGAACATGCGCATCTATTATTTTCATGAAATTCTCCTTCTAATCACTATAAATATTGAACTTAGACATCAATATTATTCCATCAACTTATAATACATTGAAACTTATCTTATATAGGTCTTCTAGCATAACATCATCTAAATCTTCTTTACTGAAAACTATGAATGAAGGATTCCTCTTGATTGATGTACCAACATCCCCGCTTATATAGAATTCATGATTTTCCACTGATATACCATTAGTATTACCAAATCCAACTTTATCATTTTTATCTATTAAATGTATCATTTTAAACTCTGTATTATTAGAGCCGTGAACCATAAAATCATTTGAAAATAAATCAAATTCAGTTTTACCGCACTTATAAATAGTTTTTTCGCCTCTATCACTAATAGCTACCCAATTATCCTCTAGATTTTCTCCTTGTTTTATAAAAGCTATCTGTTCAAAAGGATGATCTTCCATATACTTAGGACTATTTTGTCTTATAATAGGAAAATCACATAGAACTGGTACACCTGGAAGTAATAAGAAATATTGGTCAATACTTATCCCTTTGAACTCTTCATTTTCTTTTATTTCAAGAGTAGTTTTAATTCCAGACCATATGTTTCCAGCATTATCCTCTAAACTAACGAATTCTGCTTTTTTCTTTTCCTTGAATAAGGAAGCAAAACTAAGTTTTTGAGAAATGAATCCATATCCTCCCGTCCAATAATTCCACCAGCTTTTTACTGCTGGTTCTGGGAAACTGTTATCTAACCATTCATTGTTTCTATGCATCAATGAATAGATTCCAACAGAAAATTCAGGTGATGCTTTTATTTTAATTAATCCATTATCTAATTCATAGACTTCTTTACCTTGATCTAGATACTTATTTGTTTTAACTTCATTAGTATCTTTGAAAAATACTACTCTTTTTCTATGAATATCCTTGAAATCCAGGTTAACATCTATTTTCAATATATCCATATCAGCTCTATTCTCATTAGGACATTCTACCTTGGATTTATTATCAATGAATTTAAGCTCCTTACTTATAGGTCCAAACAATTGATTTTCTGATGATATATTAGCAGAACCGTTTACAGGAATTTTCTTTATTTCTTCAAATTCAACTTCTATAATATTTTCTACAAAAGGATTATTGTTGTTAATTCTACACTCAAAACTTTGATACATATCTTCATTACTAATCTCTTTTGTATAACCCATATATTTTCTAAATTCCTGCCATGATTCAAAAGTATCAATTGTATATGTGACAGGTTCTGTAATAAAACTTTCTTTTGGTAGTAAATTATTTATTTCAGAATCAACTATAACAAATACTTCGTCAAAATTAACTTTTGCACCCTTATGCCAACCAATACCTGTTTTACATTTACTCCAGTCACTGAATATCCAATTTTCACTTACCTTATTGAAATCCCATTGTTTCGTCAATAAACCATCCAAATTTGGAGTTCTAACTATTTTATTATCTATTGGGATTAATGCATCATTTAATAAATAGAACGCTCTTTGACAATATACTAATTCTTTATAAGTATAGCTATCTGAGATATTTTTGATTTCACAATACGTCTTGGCAATACCATTTTGGTATAATTCAACATAATAATCTAAAACAATATTTTTAAAATCTTCTAATTCATAAGTAGCCTTAATAATTTCCGAATCAGTTTTAGATATAAAAGATACCGAATTCGCTTTTTTGTTAAAAAGTTCAATAGTATATGGTTTACCAATCTGTGGTGCTCTTAGAAATATTCCATTATCCCCTTTTGCTCCAATCTTCGTAAAGTGAGTAGCATTATCTTTCTTTATTAACGACATACAGTATTGGCCATTATAAATTGAATAACTTCTTTCATCTTCACCATGATATTTACCTATACAACCTATGAAAGCACCTCTAAGATCAAGCTTATGCTTAATTACCTCTGTAGAAGTCCTAATTGTCACTTCAATCTCTTTACTGTAAAAACCATAATCTGATAATATACATAGTAATTCCAGTGATTTCTTTCCTTTTGCTTTTAGTGAACATGTTTGTTCCTTATCTTTAAATGAAATCCACTCATCGTCGATTAAGGTAAATTCAATATCGATATCTTCATCAAAATTATTTTCAATATTAAAATAGCAACTTATTTCTTTTTCTAGCTTCTTAAATTCTTTTTGATTAGCTATCTCCATCTTGATTGGAAAATTAGGATATACCCCTACTTTAAATGTAGCATCCAATCCATTGATCGTTATGATTGATGTAACACATGGATGAGTTCTATACTTATCTTGTTCTTCATCCATAGTATCTAAGAAAAATTCACCCTTGATGATTTCACTATTCTTGATACTACCTTTATACTCAGTATGATTCTTGATATTTTTATCTTCTATTCCTCTTATCTCTATATCAAGTTCTTTACCACTTTTGTTAATGCATTCATATTCCACTTCATAACTTTTACCCACAACCAAATCTTTTTTATCTACTCTTGCTTTTATTATATAGTCATCTGTTTCAATACATGTCAAACCTCTACCATTTTTTTCAAATTCCATTTTGAGAGTAATATCATCTTTTTCCCAATTATATTCATAGTATTCGAAGTCACCTTCACTTCTACCGTCGCTCTCAATCTTGATTTCTCTTACACTATCATCGTACCAATCAAAAGTATCAAAATATTCTTTGACAGCTTCTGTACCCATGACATACGGCATAAAATTCATAAGGTGTGTACTACCATCTCTTCTTTCCCAGAAGAAACCACATTTTTTATATACTGGTACTGCTTTATCATTCCCTTGCCATGTATATAAGTCAAGTCTTGGCCACTTAGATTGCATAGCCTTCTTAACACATTCTTTTACAAGGGTTTTACCTATTTTCTTACCAATATGATCAGTTCTTACGTTGAGTAAAGGTATATAAGAAGCTCCTTCATCTTGCTTATATTCAGAAAAACTGCAATAGCCAACAACTTCTTCTCCATCAAGAGCTAGAAATGCACAGATATTACCCATTTTTTCATTTTCATTAATAACATCTTCAGTAGTTCTTGCTGCTTGTTCCCCTCCCCAATTCTGTCCACTTTGGTTCCACATATCAGCTAAAGATTCTGCATATGTGTGATCATACATAACAATTTTAATTTGATTCATTACTTTGCCCCCTTTAATTTCTAAAAAAAGAATAAAAAATAAGCTGTATAATCTACAGCTTTGTATAATAAAAAAAACTGTAGTGTAAACTACAGTATCTTTACTAATATATTAATATATATAAACTGTAGGACTATACCTACAGCTAAATATAACTTATCATTATAAATAGACAGCATCCTTCAACTGCAGGTCATGTTGTTTAATTGTATGAAATTGTTTGTTTTTCCCTTTATTGATGTTAGTTTTTAACATTTACATGACCTCCTTTTTTATTAATTTCTATTTATTACTTATTTATAATATCATGAAAATTATTCCATATCAAGCATTAATTTAAAATATATACTACAAATGATACTTCAAGCTATTTAATTCATTAATATTAATTTTATCTTCAAAGCCTATGATCCCTATTAAAGCATAGCTATTAGTCAACGGATTATATTTTAATTCCTTTACTAATTGAAAATGTTCTATTTCACTTGAATTCTTCAAATGTATTCTTGGTCCAGTACATCCAAATATATCATTATCTATTGATATATGATTATCATCAACATAACAAACATCAACATTCTCTCTTATAAGTTCTTTTGTTCTTTCCTCTAGGACATCTATATCTATATCAGGTTCAGTATCAAATTCTAAAACAAAACCGCGTTTTACATCGTTGTGTCCCTCACAATGTTCGAAACCGAATTGTTTTTCAAGTACATATCCTGTTAAATCTTCTGCTGTATGAGCCATTCTTCTATACTTTATTGATTTATGAACAATATTTGCTATATCCCCTGGACATGGACCAAATATGCTAGGTCGTGTTACAATAACTTCTTCTCCTATACCAATGATTATATCCGCATTCATATTTAAATATGGATACAACAACTCGAAATGTTCAACAATAACTCTTTTTCCATTATTAACTGCTTCTTTTACTGCATCAGCCAACATATATATTTGCGTAAATGCTGATTCAAATCTAACATCGATATGATAAGTATGACTACTGAAAAAACCTGTATCCGCTCCATCTAATAATGGTAAAGGTCTTACATTCACTCCATCATCATCATTGGTGAGTTCAAGCCCTGGAAACATTCCTTTAATGAATACTGATTTTCCTGCACCTGCATCACCAATAACCCCCACAAGATTATCCAAAGGACTTAAATATCTCTGTGAAATCTGATGTCCAAGATGCAATAGTCTTTTTCTGCCTCTAGGTGCAAAATAAACAGAATACATCAACGCTTCCTGCAATAATGTTATCGCCATTATATCACTTCCTTTACATAATTATCATCACATAATCCTACAATGTTACTATCTGCCCTATAATAAATATGGGGTACACATACAGTAGCTATATTAAAACTTTTCATACCTCTCACCTCATGTCCATTTTTAGAACAATACTATTAATAGATATTGTCCATATATGACACCTTTATTCTAATTATAGATAATAATTACAGCAAAATCAATAAACATTTATATGTTAAATGATTTTGCTAACAAAAAGCTTATTATCTTCTCATAGATAATATCTGTGAAAGTAGAAATCTACTGTTGTGACCCCATATAATATAAAAACATTTGTTTAATTATTATGCTACATTTTGTTCAATGTATTTTTTTACAAACTCGTAATTGATTTTAATGCTATAATTGAAATTATCATTTTCTTCTATCTTATTCTTTGAAGTTCTTTCAAATAATTTGAATTTGAATTCTGCTGTTCTACAGCTTTCACAATAAACTAAATGACATTCAAAGTATTCATCTGTCTTTTCTCCTGTATTAACATGTTTTTGTACTATTTCATCTAAGAAAATATCCATATTCATATCTTTTACTAATGTTTCTAACTCCTCAAAAAAGGCTTTACCATTAGCTTTTGGGATATTAAATATTTTCTTTGATTTTTTATACTTATTACAACTATCACAATAATCGTACTTACCTTTTACACCTGAACCTGCTAATATACAACCAGCTATTATACCAAGATAATCAATAATCGCTATTATCCAACCAAAAGTTGGATTAGAAACTTCTGCTACAGTACGTGTACGACGGCTAAAAGAAATTGGAGTATTTTCAATCAAATACTTATTATAATTGAGAAAAGTCATTTCTCCATATCCCTCTATTTCATATTTACTAATATGATCACCATCTAAAGTAAAGACAATATCTTGTGTTTGTTCATCAAAACAAGTCAAGTAATATGTAGTATATTTAATTGCTACAAGACATATGATTGCCATTAAAAACCCAATAAAAAAATGTACTCCTGTTATTTTCTTATGGGATAAAAATAGACCTTTGAAAAATCCGAACCCACATACATAACCTACTGCAATAGCTCCTACTGGAACAATAAAGAATAGTGAAAAATGAATCACTTGAAAATCTGTTACAACTGTTATGATTACTGGTATCGCGATACTAACTATTAATGATAATAGTCCTAAAATTATACTCATAGTTATCCTCCGTTTAATCTTTTTTTTAATATATATATAGTGCTAAATATTAGCACAGCTTTCATATTATAACAAATAAGTTGTTTGTTGTTAATTAGTATTAAGTAGCTATCTATATAGGTATTTATTCATATATATTTTTACATAATACTATATATATCCACTTTAAATACTAATTTTCTCAAAACATTTAGTATCAACTGATTTTTGACAAGCACTTAAAATATCTTCAATATTTTTACATTGACTAATTGAAGGTGCTTTTTCGATAACAGTGTCATTCTCAATCTGATACATGAATGAAGCTAGTGAAGCTATATGTGAATCCATAAAAAAGCCTTGAGACATCTTAGACGATGGATAAAATCTACTTACATGTTTATAATAACTATCATCTTTATAATAATCTTCCTCAAGATGTATTTTATTTCCTAGGAAATTATAATAGGTAACATCTAAAGGATTATCAGATACGTCAATCATCAATGAACCTTTCGTTCCATAAATCCTTACTCTAGTTCCATCATCACCTGCTGCTATCCTAGATACCTCAATAGTACCCTTTATACCGCTATTAGTATGTACATGAGTTAATGCCCAATCATCCACTGTAATCTTTCTGTCATTACCCTCACTATCTTTTCTTGTTTTTACAAAAGTTTCAGTAAAACACATAACTTCTTTGACCGGCTCTATTAAAAATTGCAATATGTCAAAAGCATGACTACCTAGATCATATAATGCTCCTCCTCCACTCATCTCCTTATTTAATCGCCATGCATAAGGTTTATCTGGATTAAGGTATGACGAGTGATAATACTCAATACGAAAACTGGTAATATCCCCGATTGCATCATTTTCTATAGCGGATCTAGCTTTTGCAAAAGCTGGTATGTATCGCAATGTATAACATAATTGTATCTTTGATTTGCTTTTACTATACTTCTCTAATATTTCCTTAGTCTCAATATCATTCATGGAAAGAGGTTTCTCACAGTATATGTTCGTGCCTGCCTCCATTGCTTTTAATATTAATTCTTTATGATAAATGTTAGGACTACATATATCAAGTATCTGTATATCATCATTATTAAGACATAATGATTCTATATCCACAGTTCTTTCAAATCCTAATGATTGTGCTGTTTTTAATTTTTCAACTGGATTTCTTGTAACTAATTGATTTCTGATAATATTACTTTCAATTGGCATATCTAATAAATTAAAATTATTCATTGCAATCAAGTGCACTTTTCCAATGAATCCCAACCCCACTAAGTTATAATTAATGTTCATAAGTAGTCCTCCTTATATTTGAAAATACTATTTCCTTTTATACAAAACAAAAGTTCCTAATATTAATTAGGAACTCTTATATTATAGCATATATAAACATAATTATTAATCAAATCTTTTATAATCTTATATTTCCTTTTTTAGCATTATCTGTCCAATAAATAATGTCTTTTTATAATTCCACTTCTAAATCAACTAAGGGAGCATGTTGCTGAGCACCATAAACATCTGTTTCACCTAACCTACCAGATGCCATAGGACGGACTATTGTCGCCTTTATTGCTTTAGCTGGTGTAAATTCTATTATATTAATGACATCTTCCACTGATATATGATATAAATCAGCTATAACTTTTTCATTGATAATTTTTTTCTCACAGGCGTTTTTGAATATATCCCAATCTTTAAAAATAATATCAAAAGTTAATTCATAAGGACCTGCATTTTTACTTCTAATTACTTCTGCTATATCTTTTAACTTAGTTTTCATAATACCAAAATCCCTCCTTAACATCTTTACTCTACATTAACATAATCAACCTTGAATAATTCATATGGATCATCCACTTCTACTATATGATAAATACTGAATTCAAACACCTCTCCTGCTTTGAAATCAGAAGGTGAATAAGGAAATGCTAGATTTCCTGCTGTTGATATTCTTCCATCATAACCATAATGAAGCATCGTTGACCTTGCAAAACTACAGATAGTGTTGGCTATTTTCTGAGTATCGGCTACCGCTTCTATGACAATACCTATTTCATGGCTATTAATTTCTTTAGTTGGCTCAAGAGAACCCATAACTGCATCTCTACCATATACTTTAAAATCCAGATGATACTTATAATCAGCATCTTTGAAATTATCTTTTACTCTATCTCTTACTTCTTCTATAATTGATTCTATCTGAGATATCATAATGCTATCTCTTGTACCAGCTATTGAAACTGTTCTATAACCTACTTTTTTAGTTCCTTCTAATTTTATTGTATAAACATCAGAAGGTATGAATCTAGAACCTGTCACTTTTACCATATTATCTGTTTCTTGGTGGAATTTTGTTTCTTTCAAATCTAGTATTCCACCAGGTCCAGGTAAAATATAAGGATTTGTTTTCTCATATAATGTATGAGCTGCTACCGACAAAGTAGTACACTTCCTAATAGGATTAAGTGGTTCTAACCTGAAATTATCTTCTCCCAAGTATCCAAACATACAATCGCTTCCACTACCAGGTGTAGCCGCAATACTAGCACATTCTAGTATTTTACCCATATGAAGTGCCAACCCTTGGTCAAATCCATCTTTAACCGCTAATGCAGCAAAAACAGTTGGATCATATGCTCTACCAGCAATAATAACCTCTGCCCCTTCATCAAGCGCCTTGATAATAGGTTCAAGCCCCATTTGTCCAACGATACGCTCTGTCTTCTCTATCTCTTCCAAAGTTAACTCTGGTACAGGATACAGTGGCTTCACTTTTCCATCCAAAAGCTTATTTATAACATAATCTTTATCTATCTCAGCATGTATGATAGCCATCTTAAAAGATAAATCATTCTCTTTTCCAATACTCTTTACTATATCAACAACCTCTTGTAAATGTGGCTCTCCACCCGAACCTCCAGCTGTTCCAACAATCACTGGAATATTATTCTCTCTAGCCGCTTTAATCATAATCTCCAAATCTCTCTTAACAGCCGATTCATCAGTAAATGAAATCCCCGCTCCAAGATAATAAGGTCCCGGATCAGTAGACCCAGCATCAACCGCTATGACATGAGGTTTTCTCTTCATCCCTTCTTCAAAAGATTCCATAGGAAAACCATAACCCAATATAGCCGTTGGAGACAACACTCTCAATTCCCTACTCATAAAAATCCCATCCTTTCACAATTCCATCATCCAAAACTACTACTATCTATTTTCAAACTATCCACACAAATAGTAAATCATAGTTAAGTAATTATATTCACCAACCAAACACTACGCTCTCGATTAATCACTTCACTCACCGAAGGGTAAAAAGTGTACTAATCACGCAGACCGATCGCTTCCCAGGGTAAGGCAAGTGATTAGTACACTTTTCTACCCTGACCGACTTACCCTAATAACAATAAATCCCTAAAAGTTATTTCTCTCCTTCATCTCTCTAATAGCCAATATCCTCTCCATCTCATTAAAAACAATCATATATCCTTCATCCACACCCATTCCAGGTTTCGCCAGAATCTGAACTGGTTCCGTTGCCATAGCCAAATGCACGCAAACTTGTGATGACCTATCAGTTTCATTACAAGTTCCACCTTGATAAGCTCCAATCCCTTTTTCCTTACAATATAAAACAGCCTCAATAGTATTATTAATACCGCCAAGATCAGGTGTCTTAATCTGAATCATATGTCCAGCTCTATTATCAGCAAAATACTTGATATCATCAAAAGTATTACACCATTCATCAGCCACTATCTCAACATGAACATTATCTTCATCTAATCTAGCACACAACTCACTAAGCGCTTCCATTTGAGCTGTTCTCTCTTCCATATCCATAGGTCCTTCTATCCTTAGAGTTAATGGATATGCTGCTTCTTCAAGCTCTTTTAGATATTCAACCATTTTATCACAGTCATTATTAAATATAAGTCCAATAGTTCCATATACATCTATATGAATGACAGGTTGATAATCCACATCTCTTAACTCAACGACTCTATCACGAATCCACATGATATATTTCTTTAATAACTCACCTTTTTCTCCTAATTTCAACTTAACATTATTAATAAGACCATGAGGTAGGATATCAGCACCTTTCAATATCATCTTATCAACGTTATTATATCTATCATCTCCAGATTGCATAAATATTGGAATTTCTTTTTTAGAAACATTTGTTTTATATTCATCTGCAACTACTTCTGCCATAATCATCTTTTTACTTTTAGCTACAGCATCTAAAACAGCTTGAGTTACTCCATATCTAACTGCTGTATGCATTCTTTCGCCTGAAGGTAATTCATAATTATCGATTTCTTCTGCCAACTCTTTGAAACTAGTTAATTCTCTACCTACTAACAATGGCTTGATGTATTTATCTATTATTGGTATATACTCTTTTGCAAGAAATAATGGATCTCTTCCACCAGCTCCTGAATACTGAACAGCTGCACAATCCCCATAAGCTATTTGTCCATCTTCCAATAGGAGCATAACTGATACTGCTTCACCAGCCTGTCTTATAGAATTGAATCCTTTAGTTAATGGTTCCCCACTGTATGTAGCCCCATTTTGTACAGCATGTTTTTTTATTGCTCTCTGATCATCAAAGAAAAATCCTGTTTTTCCTTCTGATAGAATAACGTCAACAATTTTCATCTTTCCCATTCCCTTCTCTGAATACGCTTACAGTATATCTACTATTATTATCTTGGTCTTCCTACTAATCTTCCTTTACCTATTGCATATATATCATCAATGACCATTTGAAAACTCATATCTCTTTTTTCATATTTTGCTCTTTCAAGAATTTTGCTATGATGATAATCCTTTATTTCTTTTGTAAATGGTATATTGGCACATTCTAAGAATCTGACTGCTCCCATATTATCTCTAGCTGGAAATATTTTACCTGCATTTTGTCTGCTTGGTGCAAAAGGTATGTCTATAACACCTGCTGCAAAAGCTCTTATTGTTCCAACAGCTATATCACCATTACCAAGTTCTAAGGTTTTATCTATAATACAGCGTGTTTCAGCTTTTATAATGTCCTTCTCTTCTTCTAGTTCCTTGGTAAGTTCCATTTTTTGGTCTCTCAACATCATAACTACTTGTTTAGTCGCTTTTATACCACTTGCATTAGCTTCTTTAGTTGGAACACCCATTGCTTCATGAGGTGTTTTTACTATTACTTTTGTTGCCCCAGCTAAGGCTGCTGTAGCTGCTCCCCAAGAAATAACTCCAAAAGCTTTTGATTCATCTTGTGGGAATCCGCCCATCCATTGATGTAGTACTGTAGTAACTACAACATCATCATAACCAAATTTTTGTAGATATTCTTCCGTAAGTGTCTTTATAGTACTAATAGCTGCAACGTCTTGTATTAAGTTCCCGCATTGTCCATAGCCTACAGTGATGTTTTTAACACCTTGTTCTGCCGCAAGTAGACTTTCAATTATTGCCACACTATGAGAAATACATGGCGGTACTAATGTTCCAGTAAGAGGACCAAAAGGTTCTCTATTAATACTAATGCCTGCTTCTTCATAGATACCCATAAGACGGTCAACATATTGCCAATCATATATAGTTTTCTCTAGTGGTATATTTTTAGAATATGGAATATTGTAAGAGATTCCTCCTCCTTCAAAGGAAGTAAAGCCTCCTGCTATTGTTATTTCAGCAAGTAGTCTTGCATCAGGAGTACCATGTCTAACTTCAACAGGTACATTGACAGATTCATTAACTTTTCTACATAAAGAGATGCCATGATTAACTGCAGGAAATCCATTCAGAAGTGACCTTCCTGCTTTTCTACTTTCGTTAATACCTTTATCTACTTCATTATATCTATTGTGCCTTGTATAGCTATCAATAGTTGTAGGTAATAGATCAGCTTCTCCTTCATCTACAAGATAATTAAGAAGTTCAATATGCTTATCAACTAACGCAACACCTGCTCTTGGTTGAATTAATGTGCTACCCAATCTACTAGCTTCACTAAGTTTTTTTGAAAATATTTTGTGTTCTGGAATGTTTTCATGGTATTTTATTGCTTCTTCAAAATCTACTTCTTTCCCTGTTGACCACGCTAGAAGCACTTCATCTTGTATCGTTTTAAAAAGTTTACTATCCATCTTCTTATTCTTTAATTCCATATTAATCCACCTCTAAAATTAGTTTAATTTCATTTTTTAAAATGCGTAGTGCAATATCTGGATACTTAACTGCCAATAAACCCATAGCAGCAAGAATATATTTATGATCTATAAAGATTTTACCTCGAATAGGTTTTAGTACCGTTGGTTCAAGAGGATCAAAAAGTGATTCTTTCAAAACCTCTTTAGCTCTTTTACAATTAATTATTGGACCACCTGTTCCAATAATATTTCTAACAGTTGTAAGATCTTTTCCTGTCTGTACATATGTTGCTCCAAAAGGAGTATAATGAGTTTCTATTCTTCCAACATGTCTAAGAGTAGCATTTTTAACTGCTAATGAAGCTAGCCCAAAATCAAATTTCTCAAATATTTCATCAGTATCAGTTATATACCCTGGGTTAGCATTAATGAACTCTTGATACTCTTCTACCTGTTCTTTTGTCAATTCAGTATTCTTTATTAATTGTTCAATACCGCAAGTACCTACAAGGGCATCAGCACTGTACCTTACTCCTAAGTCACCCTCAACGGTTCTTTTGACAAATGGCTCTGGAAGTCCTTTTAAAAGTACCCCTCCTTTGCTGGGCAAACCCTCTGCAATAGAATGAATATCAGTAGTAGCCCCTCCTACATCAACAACTATTAAGTCTCCAATTCCTTCTTCATCAGTTGTTCCTTCTCCTAGTAGTTTTGCAGCTGCTAATACTGCTGAAGGCGTAGGCATGATAATACCTTCTATTAAATCTTTTACTTTGGAAAGTCCTTTTGCGTATACTATTCTCTTAAGGAACACTTCTCTGATAGCAAGTCTTGCTGATTCAATATTGAGTACATCGAGTTCTGGCATTACATTTTCACATATAGTCAATTCTTTATCATGCAAAATATCTGCGACTTTTTCTTTAACTGATTTGTTACCAGCTATAATGATAGGTGCTTTTGTATTTAATGAAGCTAATACTTTAGCATTATGTAAAATGACTTCTTTATTACCACCGTCTGTCCCGCCTGTTAATAAAATAATATCTGGTCTAATATCATCTATCTCTTTTGCTTCGCTTTCATTAAGTTCATATGAAAATACTTTCATTACTTTAGCACCTGCACTCAATGCAGCTCGTTTAGCCGCTTCAGCAGTTAAATCTGGAACTAATCCTATTGCCACCATTCTTAATCCTCCAGCAGCACTGCTACAAGCAAACATTTCTTTTATCTTTAATTCCTTATGTTTGGATTTCAGTTTATCTAGAGCATTATCCAACCCTTCACATATATCTGATTCAATTGTTGTAAATGCTTTTGAAGTCCCTATGATAGTTTTATTTTTCAAATCAACAGCAGTTACTTTGGTATAAGTACTGCCAAAATCAATAAGCAATACTGCTTCCATTAGTCATTCACTCCTAAATCTTCTTTAAGATCTTTAATTGATGTATCTGGAAGTGTACCTGGAGGATATACTCTGGTAAATCCCATTTCTAAAAATTTCGTCTTCACTTCTTCAAAAGGTGTCTTTCCAACTACTAAATTCCCACCAACATATAATAAAATATCGCCAATACCTGCTTCTTCACATTTTTCTCTAAGTCCTCTACAATCTAGTTCTCCGTGTCCGTATAATGACGATACTAAAATAGCATCTGCTCCAGTCTCTATCGCTGCCTTAATATACTCCTCTTGCGAAACCATTACACCTAAGTTAATTACTTTGAATCCTGCTTTTTCAAATGCATATGCTAATATTTTATTCCCGACTGCATGAACATCTGCACCAATTACACCTAAAACTATCTTTTTATTATTCATTTTGTCCCTCCAAATTACAATTAATTATTTTTAAGGGTGTTATTATCACATCTTTATGCCCTTAATATATAATGAATAATTCTATATGTCAATAGCTTTTTTATATATTATGCACAATTTTTAAAAATAATCGCATGTTTTTTTGTAGCATTGTATACAATAATTCATGAATTACACGATACTTATCCACACCTCTACTATTATGTAATATTTATAATGACTTATTGAATAATTATTACCCCCAAAATAATTCAGCCTAGGTTTATAAAACAAAGAGATTTCCGTAATAGCTTAACAAAATAAAAGAGATACAGATTTTACTCTAGTATCTCTTTTGCTTATTCTATCTTATATTTATTTATATTAACCTAAATATCTATAGTTAAGTAGCAAAACAACTAATTTACTTATTAACTATATTATTATTCTGTTTTATATTTCTAGCTATCTCTACAAAACGTGGTAATGTATATTTATAAAATTCTTTATAAGCACTACAAAAATAATTCGTAGTGTATTTACCATCAATTTTTGGTTCCTTGTGTCTTTTACATCCTCCACGGCAAATTCTGTAAAATTCACAATTTTGACATTCTGGATCAGTATTTATAGATTCTTTTATAAATCTTATTGCTGTTTCTGATTTAAATATATCTTCAAAACCTATATCTACGACATTACCTAATTTCCATTCATCCAACACATAAAAATCACAAGGATATATAGAACCATCCGCTTCTATAACCGAACTAACAGAACAATGACCTCTCATATCACAACTCTCTGGTTCATATCCTAAGATAATCTGAAGAATATTATCAAACATTCTGATACTTATTCCATCACCTTTTACGAAATCTTCATACCATAGATCAAAAATATTTTTTAGAAATGTTTCATAATCTTTTGGAGTGAGAGAATAAGGGTTTCTTCCAGGTTCTTCACCAATTTCATCTAGACAAGGTATGAATTGCAAGAACTTAAATCCTTGTTTTTTATAGAAGTTATATACTTTTCTTCCATGCTTAGCAACATGTTTGTTTACTACACAAAGAATGTTATACATAACATCATATTTATCAAATAATTTAGCTGTTTTTAGTACTGTACTAAATGTATCATCTCCATTAGGATATATTCTATAATAATTATGAATTTCTTTGTAACCATCCATTGATAATCCTATTAAAAATTCATTATCATGAAAGAACCTTGCCCATTCATCATCAATTACAATTCCATTTGTCTGTAACGCATTATTGACTTTTATATTATTTTTATTATATTTTTTTTCCAATACAATGAATTTCTTAAAAAAATCCAATGAAGCCATTGTAGGCTCTCCACCTTGAAAGGCAAAAGTTACTTGTCCTTCTGCAAAATCAAAAGCTTTTTTAACCAATTGTTCCGCTGTATTCTCTGACATTATTCCATAATTTTTTACTTCCCTGCTGTTCATTACATCATAATAAAAGCAATACTTACATCTCAGGTTACAATTACCTGAAGCTGGCTTTATCAGTGTAGTAAGTGGCGGCATACTAACATCTCCTTAGTTATATGTCAATTCTTCTAGTTTGCACTATTTTATTATTCTTTTCTACTTATTATAACATTTTTTTATGTTTTTTACAGCTTATTATTTAAAATGGAGTTTGTACTTACTTTCATAAGTTGTGAAATTAATTAGATTTATTGCCGAACAATAGATATGTAAATCCAGAAAATATATAACAGAAAAAAACAGATAGATTCATTGGTGTAATAGAATAAATATCATATATTGAATTATATTTATATAATATTATCCAATATATGATATGAAACATTTTAGTATTTATCTTGATTAGTCACCATCAAATAGATTGCCTAATCCCCCAAATGCATCTAAAACACTGCCTTCACCTTTTGATTTTCCTCCAGGTACTCCTCTTACTGCACTAATCATTCTATCCGCTAATCTACTAAATGGTAATGATTGAATCCATACTTTACCTGGTCCTGATACTGTTGCAAAGAATAATCCTTCTCCGCCAAAGAAAGCACTTTTTATTTTTCCTACATACTCTATATTGTAGTGAACATCTCTTGTAAGAGCTACCAAACATCCAGTATCAATCTTCAATGTTTCACCTGGCATAAGTTCTTTTTCAATAACAGTTCCACCTGCATGTACAAAAGCAAGTCCATCACCTTCTAGTTTTTGCATAATGAAACCTTCGCCACCAAAGAAACCTACCCCTAATTTCTTTTGGAATTCTATTCCTACTGATACACCTTTAGCGGCACATAGAAAAGCATCTTTTTGACAAATAATCTTTCTTTGGTAATTAGTTAAATCCATAGGTATAATCTTACCTGGATAAGGTGCTGCAAAAGATACGTGTTTTTTATCATTCCAAGTATTAGTAAATACAGTCATGAATAGACTTTCTCCAGTTAATACACGCTTACCAGCTCCCATTAGTTTTCCCATAAATCCACCTTGATTACTTTTGTGAGAACCGTCACCAAAGATTGTTTCCATTTCAATCCCTTGTTCCATATAGGTCATAGCTCCTGCTTCTGCAACTACGCTCTCCTTAGGATCAAGTTCAATTTCAACCAACTGCATGTCGTCTCCCTGAATCTTATAGTCAATCTCATGTGCTAATGCCATAGTCATACTCTCCTTACTTTTGTGATCAATTTTATTATTATTTTCTTTAATGATATCAAATAATATAATTTACTTCAATTAAAATAAGATTAATTTACTGTAAATAAATTACTATAATCTATCTTTTACAGATTTTGTAATAAAAATCATTAAAATACATACAGTTTTAGAGCTAAATAAGGTATAATAAATATAATAATGCTTAAATACTAATATGATAAAGAGCAAAAGAGCTTTTCCTATAAAACAAGAAAGGTGGTCATAGAATGCACAACATTGCAGCTTTTTTTGATATAGATGGAACTCTATATAGAGAAGGTCTTATAACAGAAATATTCAAGAAATTGATTAAATCAGATATCATTGATAAACAGAGATGGTATAACGAAGTTCGAGAAAAATATGTCAAGTGGGATAAACGTATTGGTAATTATGATGATTACTTAATAAAAATGGCAGAAATCTATATTGATGCCATTAAAGGTCTTCATAAAACCCAAATTGAATTTATTGCAGGTAAAGTTATTGAACAAAAGGGTGATAGAGTCTATACTTACACAAGAAATAAAATAAAATGGCATACTGAGCAAGGTCATAAAGTCATTACAGTATCAGGTTCACCATATGAATTAGTAAGTGCCATGTCCAAGAAACATGGTTTTCATGATTTCATCGGCTCAATATATTTAACTAATGATAGTGATATCTATACAGGTGAAGTAACTCCTATGTGGGATAGTAAAAACAAAAAAGAAGCAATTAATTATCTTGTTAAAAAATATGATATCGATTTATCAAAATCCTATGCATACGGTGACACCGCTGGTGATTTTTCCATGTTAAAATCTGTAGCATTTCCAGTAGCTATTAATCCAACAAGAGAACTTGTCACTAAACTAAAAAATGATCCTAGTACATCTTCAAAAGCACAAATTATTGTTGAAAGAAAAGATATGGTTTATAAGCTATCTCCTTCAGATATATTTTTAGGAGATAATGATTAACAATAAATTCTTGTATATCAATAAGATAAGGGAAGTCTACCACAATATTAATGGTATTCTTCCCTTCAATTAATCTGTTTCCTGTATCAATTTTTTATTTTCTATAAATAACTTAACATATAATGGACATAGCAATAGTAAAAAACCAGATATGAAAAATGTAATTTGCATACTATTGATATGCATACCGAAAATTATCAACTCTTTGTTTTCTAATACTTTTATGATTCTTCCGCCTGTCCAAACTGCTACTCCACTGACAATACCTCCAATGGCAGCATTAAGTCCAATATACATAGTTCTTCCTTCTTTTTTCGCATATAGAAATTGTATATTAAACATTGATATTCCTATTCCGCCCCAAGCTATACCTGATAATATGTGCAATATAGGAGCAAGGACAACATAATTAGATGTATTAACAAATCCCCATGTAAAATGTACAATAGCCAATATTCCAATAGAACATTCTGTACTTAAAAACCATGATTTTTTATCTGCTATTCGCCCCCATTTATTAGCTACTACTACTCTTACTACTGTTGCCACAACTGATAAGGTCATCATATATGTATATTTCAGATTAAGCTTAGTAACCATGTATATAGCTATATAAGGTCCCCCTATCTGTAATGAGAAATTCCATATCATGAACAACAATATTATCTTTCTAAAAGATGTATTTTTTAACGGTGTAGTCAATACTTGTTTTATTTTGTATTTTTTGATTACATAATTTTCTTTAAACTCATCAATATGCATTAAAGCATAAATGTTCAAAATACCTAGAATAGCAATTATTCCACCAACTACTGCAAAACCAACCATTTGATTACCTGCATCCTTAGAGTAATCAAGTACTTTTCCTAGAAAAATAGTTAGTATAGCCGTTGTCCCTAAAGATATTTTTTCTCTGTAAGCTAAATATTGCCCCCTTATTGATATTGGTGTAAGGTCAACTAGCCAGTTAAATAATGCAGGGCAAATAAGTGCATTCATTGAGTAAGCTAATATATAACAAATAATAAAAGCTTCTAGTCCGAATCCTAGAGGTATTAGTAACATTGGTATAAAATAAACTAATGATAATAAAGATCTAAGTACAATAGCCATACCAACAATTGTTTTTTTCCTACTCTCTAACCTCTCAAATATTAGTGACGAAAATATCTGTAATAAACCAACTATTGCAGGTGCTACTGCCACCATTCCATTTACTTGTTCAGATCCATTTAGCAAACTAATAAACCCAGCTAAAAATGCTCCGGCTGTCAAAGAATTCTGTCCAATACCTGTAACTCCTTCAAGTATGAAATATCTTCGACTCCTATCTTTAGCACTAAGCTCTTTTGTTTTACTCTTACATTTCTTATTTTTTAGTACGCTTAATACAAGTGAACCCATTATGTTCCACCTCTTTTCAAAACTATAATTCAAAAAGCATTATACTCACATTGCTTTATAAAAAAAATGTTTATACTGGTATTTACAATGTCATTTTTGGTAATAGAAATAATGTAAAAAAATTAGGGTTGTATTCATTTTTTTTTGTGGTAAAATAAATTTTAAATAATGATAATGAATTAAGGAAGTGCAATATGAATATAGCTGAAATAGTACATAAGAAATTTCAAAATAATGAATCTCATCATAGAGTTTTAAGTAATAATAATTCTCTAGGAGTATTACTTAGTGGTTATGTTAGAAAAAATAGCCTTAATGGTTCACATATTAATTATACACCTAAAGAATATCATGGTTTATTTGTTCTATCTGGTAACGGTATTTATAGAGATACTGAAGGCAATGAAATACCTATAGAATCTGGGGATTTTGTTCAGAGATATCCTAATAAAACTCACAGTACCATAGTCACTACAGATGACTGGAGCGAACTATATATTTCAATAGGTTATAATGTATTCAACAGCCTAGCTGAGATATATGTTTTTTCTCCTGATAAACCAGTTTTAACTCCTGGTCATGATTTTGAGCTTATTCAACAAATGTTGGATTTTCATGACCGACTTGATAAGGCTGATAGAATAGAGCTTCCTTTACTTATGAATGAAGCTATTTCTATCATTTCAAAAGCTACTTACCTTGATAGAATCAATAGAACAACAACTGACGAAATGAATATTTTGGCAATGAGTATTAAATACATAGAAGAAAATATAACTAATAGGGTCTCAGTTGAAGATGTAGCATTATATGTAAATATGGGGTATGAGAAGTTTAGAAAGCTTTTTACAAAACAATATAGAATATCACCAGGAAACTATATTCTCAATAGAAGAATTAATGCTGCTCAAAAATTATTATCTACTGGTAATTTATCAGTAAAAGAAATATCTGTAGAACTAGGTTATCCAGATTCTTATACATTTTCTAAGCAATTCAAGAAACTTACTGGACATACGCCTTCTGATTTTAAACAGTTTTACTATTAGTTGGTTTAATAAATTAATGTGCAAACTACATATGTACTAATATACTGAATAAATATGATATAATATTCAATACAAAAAAATTAAACAGCCTTTGTCCTCATTATTAAGGATTTTGGTTGTTTAACTTTTAAGCTTTTTTCACTGTTCGATTTTAATAGTATACATATTTTTCTACTACCTTTTTACCATCCAAGTAAAACTTAACTAATGCATGGTCAGAACTATCAGGTATTGTATCATTTATTTTATAAAATGTACTAGTTCTTGTATATTCTTTATCAATTATGTATTCATGCCAAGAATCATAATAGAATATTTCAATCTTGATTCTTGATTTTTCAACACAAGCTATACATGCCTCTACTTGACCATCATCATATTTAGCATAGTAACTATAATCGTCACCATTGCCTGATGCCGCTTCTACATTAATTGGCTGGCATACACATAAGCAAAGCAAACATAAGCATAAAGTGCTAATTAACCCCTTCTTAACCATAGACTCACCTCCTTAATCAAATTTATACTTTATCCGTACAAGAAGTATTATAGCACTTTTCCCAGAATAGTCACTACAATTCTCAATATTTATAATTTATTTAAGTTCTATGTCTAATTTGTTTATTTTTTATTGTTTTCTTAATTTTATTGTTTGTTTAGTGATTTTTATGTAAATATTATGCATAAGATACTATTTTTTTCAATAATTAATTTTTTTTTAAAATATTAATTTGTTTTTTATAATTGAATATTAAAAACAACAAAATAAATAATTTTATTTTTTGGGAAAAACACTAATTTCATTCACATTACATATGGTAAGTTATAGACATTTATAAGGAGTATATTAATGAGAGATATGTACAATTCAAAAAGACCTGTTTTTCTGGAACGTTCTAATAGGATGCAACCTCCAGCAAGACCAGATAAAGATAAAAATGAATCTATGAAACAACCTGAACCCGAGATTAGATTAGCAACAGCTTATATTCCTAATCAACCCTATGTGGGACTAGTCCCTTTACAAGAGGGCTTCCATCGTGGAAGTATGTTCCCTAATTTATATCAACCTTATCATGATTGGAGGCGTCATTAATGTATGATAAAAAATTGATGAGGGAAATTCAACAGTTAGGGTTTGCTGCTTTAGACCTTAATTTATATTTGGATACACACCCTGATTGTAAAAAAGCAATATCAGATTATAATGTAATACAACGACAGTATGAAAACAAGAGACGTATGTATGAGTTAAATGTAGGTCCACTAGTTAACTTTGGTATGTCTCCAAGCAAATATCCATGGGAATGGTTAGATGGACCATGGCCATGGGAAAATGAATAGGAGGATAAAGTATGTGGTTATATGAAAAAAGATTACAATTTCCTGTTAATATCAAGAACAAAGATTTAAGGATGGCTGGATTACTAGTCACCCAATATGGGGGACCAGATGGGGAATTAGGTGCTGCAATTCGGTATCTTAATCAGAGATATGTTATGCCTACTAATAAGACTAAAGGGTTGTTGACGGATATTGGTACTGAGGAATGGGTTCCATGAGGTTATCCATTACTTCTGAAATAAGGTCTTTATTAATATATCTTCTGTGACTTATCTATAAGCTCATTTATTTGTCCAATATATAATTCAAAAAGATTATTTTTGTTAGTATTATTTTCTATTATATAGATAGGAACAATTTTAGTTGGTTTTTTATAAAAAGTACCATTTACTACAACCATTGTTTCATCAAATCTATATAAACTACAAGCTGGATGTGCTCTATAATAATATATCTCTAATTTGCCTTTAGGATTACTAACTGATTCGTAGGCTTGTATGAAATTATTTTTTGTTTCGTTTATACCATATTTCATTTTATTTTTTTTATTATAATATAATTCAAATCCATGTGCAAACTCAGATTCTGGATCTAACAAAAACACTCTAATATTAATTTTTTTCTTTTCCAATATTAACCGTATAGTATCTACTTGTGTTGCTATTAAAGTCCGATCATAGACAACTACAATATCAATTGTCTTTTTGCTTTTTAATAACAATTCCTTATAGTTAATATCTTGTTTATTAGTTAATACATCACATATCCCCACATCAATGACTTTGTTATTAATATTTAAATTACTAATAATATACTTAGATAAATTAAACTTTAATAAACTTTCGTTAATAATACCAAAAACACCAGATATTAATAATACTGAACCCACATTATTACAAAAAGAACTAATAAAATCCTCTGTAGCTAAGCTTAATGAAATAAATGCAAAACTTATTACTATTAAAATAGTGCATATAAAGTATATGTTTTGTTTTGAAAAGAACCCTTTCATAGTTTATCCTCCATCTTATAATATATTTTAAATATTCCCGACTCTGCTTAATTAAATCTCAATAAATTAAGTTAATTTCTATGTAATATTAATCTTCTCTATAATTACCAATATGATTTTCTATCTAGAAAAATATTCTTTATTAGGTTAGAATCAGTGTAAAGTAGACATTATCTATTAACTCAAGTATATATATTATAACCTGGTGAAATTATAATTTCATTCAGAATTCCATCCTCACCTTGTAATTCTAACCAATACCCATCTCCTATATCATATAACTTGTGTTCCTTTCCAAAATCGAAAGGCATATCTTCAACTTCTTTATAAAGTCTATCATAATAACCAAATACTTTAGTAATATTATCTCCAATTTTATAACCCGAATCTAATTCATATTTCTTACTACTTACCCTTATAAAGTCAATAATTCTAGTATTTGGGTTATAAAAGAAACTTACAACTTCATTCTCATATTCATCATATACTCCTAGCATTCTAAAGTATCTTAACCTTGGATAAATTAATTCTACTTTATCACCAAAAATATTATATACATCCTCTACTGTCATTCCTATTCGTAGATCCTTAAATTGCTCAGTAGGACTATAATTATGCATTTGATGTTTATATTCTGATATTTGTTTCTCTTCAATATAGCCAAGCTCTCCATCAGCTATAATATAACACCATTCTTTACCATTTCCATCAATAGTTGAGTAAAGCAATTCACCTTCAACATTTTTAGTTTCATGATCTTCTTTTAAGTAAGATAATTCACCACTTTTTTTGATATAAGGTGCATTATCGTCTGGAAAACTTTTTAGTGGTTCTTTTAGAACAACCTTAATTTTAATATTTGAATCTGCCATACCATGATAAATATTTGAAGCATTAAACTCATTGAAGAAATTCATTAACTGTTTCATGTCTTCAGTAATAGTTACTTTATCTGTTGATTCATTACTTGCTTTTGATGTCAAAATTGCAATCTGTTCATTTAACTCTTCAATTGTCTTATTTAAAGATTCAACCTCTTTATTATTTTCATTTTGTAATTCTTTACTTCTTTGACTTAATTCATTATTTATATCCCCATATGAACATGAATTCAACAAGGTCATTATAAGAATTAATAAAATTACTAAACCCACCTTAAACTTCATAAAACCTCTCCTTATTATAAAACTGATTTATATTATGCAGTTTAACATCTATTATATAAAACATTCTAGCTTCAATTAACCATCATAATCATAAAAATATATATCCAAACACTTCATAAAAATCATCTAAAATATCTACTTCCCTATACATACGTGTTATAACCTAAATTAATAATTATCATTGTTACAACTCCGCCTTCATTAACTCCACCTTTAATTTCAAGTGTGAATCCATCTCCTATGTCATAAATTCTATATGTTGGTCCAATATCTATACCTATATCTTTCTGTGGATACAACTCATCATAATATGCAAAAACTTCTTGTGTGCTATCCCCCACCTTAAAACCTGATTCCAAATCATAACCTGGATTCGTCGTACGTATAAAGTCAATCTTTCTAACATTAGGATTATAAAAGAAATCAATTATAGAGTTATGCATCCTTTCTCGATCAGGTTCATTCGTATCATACACAGCCAATATTTTAAACCAACCATATCTAGGCAAAATCAATTCAATTTTATCACTATACATATCATATATTTTATCTATATTTGTTCCTACTTTAATATCTTTAAATTGTTCTTTTGGTTGGTAACTTGTTATGGTTTGTGGGTGGTACTCACTTAATTTACTTGATTGAATATAACCTATACCACGACTTCCGCTATTAACTAACGTCCATTCAACTGGTTTACCATTTTCATCATGTCCCATTACCGTAACAAGAAATTCGGCTATTCTACTAGAAGGTATATCAACCTCTTCATTAATAGGCAAAATAGTCCCTCCAAGAGTTGGTGATGAATAGCTTGGCAAAATTCTTAATGGTCCTTGCGATTTAATATTTACTAAGCCGAGAAATTTTTGAAAATCTGTAGGATGAGTACAAATATTGTTATTATCAAAAAAGTCCTTTAATTTTATGTCATCCAAATCAAAATCTATGTTATTATTAATACACTCATTAATTTGGTCTTTCAAACTCTCAATTTGTTTATTTTTCTTATGGATTTCTTCACTATTCTGCTTTTCAAGGCTCTCAATCTGTTTAGTCAATTCTTGGTTCTTAACCTCAATTTCAGCTATCTTTTCTTCAAATCCACTTTGATTACTACAACCTACAAAAACAAAAAGAATTATTATATTAATAATAACTACTTTTAAAATTGCATATCTCATTATTTTCACTCCCCCTTTTCCATTAACTCTTATTAAATACGTAATATAATAAATGCCCCCAAATATGCTCATAAGGAATACCTTGAACAACAATTTCACCTAACGTCTCGTGTTGCCGATGTTTCTGAACTGGACCTCAGCATCCTTCTTCGTAGGCGGTGCTCGCACCCAGTGAAGAGATGTGCGTAGCGAACGGAAATATATTGTTAGACGCAGTATGACTGTTAAAGAGCATATTTTATTAAAATAACATTCACTCTAAATGTTTCTTCATTACTAGAGTACTCTACTATATCTCCAACTCTTTTCCCTTTGATTGCGCTACCTAGTTTTGATGTTGAGTTTAATAATTCGTATTCACAATCATCACACTTGACCTTACTTATGTGGCTCTGAATAAAACTACTCTTTCCCTTTTCAATTTTATAATAATTTCCGTCTATTAGAAAATTATAAATTTCTTCATCACAATCAAACTTCAAAGTTACTAGTGAACCTTCTCCAACAATAATACTATTTTCTTCAAGCACTCTTAAACAGTTAAAATAATTTAACTCTAACTGTTCTAACTTCTTACATTCAATAAACACTTTAATTTCATATTCAAATTTATTTATATATAGTTCAGTTAGTTTTTCTTTGTTACTTCGGTGTATCAATCTATTGTTGTTAAAATCATTCTTAATATTATCTAATATTTGTAATTTTGCTTTATTTCGTTTTATTTTTTTATCCCATTCATTAAGGTCTTCTTCTAGATATATTTCATAAACAGGTAAAAATTTCATATGTATACTATTATTAAAATCGATTAAATTTTTCTCTAATCTAGCGATATCATTATCCTTAATAACCAACTTTTTTTTCATTTCAGAAACATGGTTATCTTGAGAAATCATTAGGTTCTTAGCCGTTTTATACTCATTAATAAAGCTATCAAATTTACTTTTCATTTTTTCTCCTCTCTATGTAATCTTTCTATACATGATTAGCAAAATAGTTAATTTTTACGATACAGAATATTGCGTCTAACTATAATATTACCGACGTATCTATTACCTGTAAAACATAACGATTATCACTGTAATAATAAATATAACTTTCATCTATATTATAACATAAACAGAATTCTCTCTATATACTAACATAATAAATTTAAACAAGTTTATATTATTTCATACCAATTAAACTATTTTCTTATTTCAGCAAAAGCAATTCGTTCAATTGGCATAATAGACATCTCTCTTCCAATTGGTTCAAAATATCGTGCTCTATAGTCTGTATCACCAACATCTTCAATCAACGTAAGCCCCTGTTCCTCTAGAAATACTGACATATTATCTGGATCAAAACCTGTAATCCATTCTTCTCCTATTCTCTTACCTAGTTTTAACATAGTCTTATATTCAGAAAAGTCCTCTGGAGATGTAAATAAACTCTTAGGTACATATGTAAATGCAACTTGACTACCTTTTGAGCAAGATGCAATGTATTCCAAAGTTCCAGTAACTGCTTCAATCGTAATATATTGTGTAACACCTTCCCAAAGAAACACTGTTTTCTTATCTTTATCATAACCAGCCTTAACAAGTTCATCTTCAAGTCTTTGTGTATTAAAATCAATAGGTACAAACCTAACATGTGAAGGGATACCACCTTGTAATCCAGACATTATTTTTTTATAATTGTTTATAACAGATTTTTGGTCAATATGGTAGTATTCTAATCCTTTCAAGTCAAATCTTAAGCATTTGGTATCATAACCCCCACCCAAGTTAACAACAGCATCAAATTTATTTGCAATTGCAACCTCCAAAACATCATCCATATATTTTGTTCGGCTAATAATGCCACCATAAACACCAGGACCAGTCTTATCCATTAAATTAATCATCCAATTTCTAACGTGTTCGGACTTCATCATTTTTAGGAAGAATCGATTAAAGCCGGTAATAAACTTAATTGAATATTTGTCATCATATAATCTTTCTGTTTCTAGGAACAACATTTCCATAGCTCTGGTCATTGCAGCCTTTTCTGAAGTTGTTATACTTTTCATTGAATTATTCATCCTTTCTATAGATTATATCGAATTCAAAACTATTATTGCATAAATAAATATTCTTTTCTTAATTATATACCCTTCACTATTATTTTCAATTATTATATATCACAGCATTATATATGAATTCACCCACTAATATAACTATGCAAATATTTTACTTGTCCCATATAGGATTAAAAAAATTTATTCATCTTTCTCCTGCTCTAACTTATTCTGCTCTCTTATATAGTGATTAAGAACAATATTACTTATATTATCAAGCGTTCTTTTGATATCCTCTGAAGTCCTATTAATATACGCACTATCTCGTATCTGGATATTAGTATTTCCTATTTTATATTCCTCAACAATATTCCCTTCTAATTCTATCATCCCTAATATCCCTCCTTATTTTATAATCTATGCTAGATAATTTTTGTCCTATTCCTTATCTAACCTGAAGAAAATCATCTAAAAAATTGTATTAATAATAGATTAAATAAATGCATATAAATATGGTCGCTCTAATAGATATGAAATAGATAATTATATAATCTTTCGAACCATTAAGTATACAAAGAGTTTTAATAAGAAGGTGTTAATATGTTAGATAAATACTGTATCTACCTTAGAAAATCCAGATCAGATTTAGAAGCAGAAATACATGGTGAAGGTGAAACTCTAACCAGACATAAAAAGATTTTATTAGACCTAGCCAAGAGACGAGAATTAAATATTACTCAAATTTATAAGGAAATTGTATCAGGTGAAACTATCTCTTCTCGTCCAGTAATGCAACAAGTTTTAAGCGAAGTAGACCAGGGACTGTGGACCGGTGTTCTTGTTGTCGAGGTAGAACGTCTCGCTCGTGGTGATACAGTTGACCAGGGAATCGTTGCCCAGAGTTTTAAGTACTCTAATACTAAGATAATAACTCCTATGAAAGATTACGATCCCTCAAATGAATTTGATGAAGAGTACTTTGAATTTGGTCTATTCATGTCAAGACGTGAGTATAAAACTATAAATAGGCGATTACAAAGAGGTAGAATAGAATCTGTCAAAGAAGGAAAATATTTAGGCAATAAACCTCCTTATGGATATACAAGAATAAAGTTAAAAAATGAGAAAGGTTATACCTTAGAGATTGATCCTGAACAAGCTAAAGTTATTAAATTAATATATAACTTATACTCAAAAGGTGAAATACAGCCAGATGGTACTGCTAAAAAACTTGGTGTATCACTGATAGCTAATAAATTAAACGAACTCAAAGTACCGCCAATGAAAAGTAAAATATGGGTAGAATCATCAATTAGAGATATACTCAGAAATCCAGTATATATAGGAATAATACGATGGAACTCACGTCCAACCATCAAAAAAATGGTAGATGGTAAAATGATTAAATCAAGACCTAGAGCAAAAAAAGATGATTGGATTATAGTTAATGGATTACATGAAGCAATAATAGATCAAACTACTTTTGAGTTTGTTCAAAATCGTTTGTCAGTGAATTCTGAAGTTCCTATTCCTAGTAGATATAAAATTAAAAATCCCTTAGCCGGTCTAGTTATTTGTGGTATGTGCGGTAGAAAAATGACTAGAAAACCTTATAATAACAGTTACCCTGATGCCTTAATATGCAAAATTACATCTTGTAAAAATATTAGTTCTCAGCTGTCTATTGTTGAACAAAAACTAATGGACTGTCTTAGATCATGGTTAATAGAATATAAAATAGATTTAAAATCAGATAAAAAGAATAAGGTTAATTCTAATCTACAATATGAAATCACTAAAAAATCTATTAAGAAATTAGATGAAGAATTAATAACATTAGAAAAACAATCTAATAATCTACATAACTTGCTTGAACAAGGTGTTTATTCCATTGATAAATTTCTTGAAAGATCTAAGATAATTACTAATAATATTAGTGAAGTAAAAAAAGCTAAAAACGAATTATTTGATATACTTAATAAAACCACCGTGTATCAAAAAAGTCAAGAAACTTTAATCCCCAAAATTGAACGAGTATTAGAAGTATATGATAATCTTACAGACCCTGTTGAGAAGAATGTATTACTCAAAGAAGTTATTGATAAAGTTGTTTATACCAAGACCGTCAACGGTCGCTGGCATGGAAACCCTGATGATTTTAATCTTGTACTATATCCAAAGCTACCAAAATAGTAATAAGCTATCATTATACGTTAAATAATGATAGCTTATTATTACTACTATTAAATCTTTATTTGTAATAACTACTTCAGATTTAATGATTTCTTTTTCTCAAATATCTCAACTTCAGATTTATTAACATTTTTTCAATTCATATTTACCCACAATTTTGGTTTTATTCTCGTCAGCTAATATAGGGTTTGATGTTACTTTCTTGTAATATATATTATTTTTTATCACGTTGCCTACTAATTTTTACTATTATATTATAATTTTAGTAATAAAATCTTCAAACATTTTTTTAGAAGCAGCACCACATTTAGGAATAATTTTTTCAACTTTTTCTATTAAAGTTTTATTATTTGATATAATTTCTATAGTATCCTCATTAACAATTACTCTTAAAGAATCAATACACTTTTCAAACAACTCATTATTATCTATACTACATAATAATATTAAGCTTTTAACAATAATTTCATCATTAATATCACTATCAGCACAATAAGCGTATCTAATTTGCCATTCTATAGATTTTGAAAATATATCAGTTAATAATTTGTCCCAATCATTTTGATTAAAATCTTGCAACATTTCTGTTGCAATGTCAAATCCTTCATCATACCAATAATCATCTGTAAAAAAACCTGATAGATATTTATCTAATTCTTCATACATATTAATCTCTCCTATTTTTCCTGTAAATTATCAAATAATATTTTGATTATTATTCAAATCCTGCTAAAAGTCCCGATACTCCTCCACCTGTAGGATATCCACTTGTTACTATGTCACCTATTTTAATAACTTCTATTTGAACCCCATTAATAATAGCTCTATGAAGTGTTGCCCCATCCCTAGAACGCACACCTATACTTGCTGTACTTCCTGCTTTTTCTATAGATTTCAGAATATCGTTATCTGACCATTTATCTGGAAAAAGTGTACTAGTCTTAATTTTCGCAAGTTTATCATCAGTAAACTGAGTAGTAAGTTTTACTTTTTTTGTCCCATCTGCATTCTTAGATATAACTTCAACTGCATAATCAGGATTAGCATTACTAATTTTAGGTGAATGTCCTCCGATTAATTGATTTTTATTAGGACTTTTCCGACTTCCAAATAATATTTTCTCCTTCATTTCATTACTAATTATACTTTTTTTAATTTTGTTAGTTTCATCAATAACATCAATTAACTCATCCGTTTTATCAATATTCTTAATTAAGTCACTAGATTTATTAACTCCTTTTACTAAAGTACCAATCTCATCAGTATACTTTAATGCACCAACAACTGGTATCAAAGCTACCATGTCTAACAATGTTTGTCCAACATGACCCCAAGACCATTCCCATTTATGAAAATCACACGCTATATCTCTTATATCCATTGGTGCATCTAAACCTAAGATACCCAAGCCTATCTGACCACCAGTACCCAATAAAGTAACTTCATCTGTGTAATTTCCCATAATTAATTGTTTACCTGAACGTCCTAAATAATCAAATACACTACTCTTAGTGTTATCTCTATCAACCCAAGTGGGCCAATATCCTTTTGATTCCAAGTTTGTTTTTGTGTCATATGTATAATACATGTATGGATCAGGTTGGAGATAATCGTCTGCAATTACAAAATTAGTGTTATTATCATTATAATAAGGTAAATATTCATTATTAATTTTTTCATTAGAGTTATTAAAAAAATCAACTAAATGTTTTATCCCAGATTTTAATTTGTTACCCAATCGTTTAAAAAAACTTTCTTCTTTCATGATTGGCAATGGTATATTGGGATCATTAGTATAATAATTCTCATTAATTTCAAGCGAAAGCTTATTAAACTCTAACTCAAGTTTAATTTCCGTTTCATGATATACCTTACCTGTTTCTTTTAAGAAATAACCAGTTTTATATAACTGTAATTCTAAACAATCTAGGTCTTTATAAAGTTTGTTTAATTCATAATCTATATTCTGTCTATATTTTATGTCAGTATCTAGTGCATTAGTTATACTAGAAAGACAATCCTTGGTATTTTGAATTCTCATTGCCATGCCCTTTAATTGACTTTCTTTTCTATTTAATTCTTCTGATTTAATAGAAATAGCATACATTACATCCCTCCCTTATATTATCATAAGCGTTTAATGAATTCTATCTTTTGATATATTCATTTAGATACATATGGTATATAAATATATTAGAGATATTTTAAAATAAATTCAACAAATCCTGACGAAATGCACGATTTATGGGATGAAATGCATAAATCAATAAATTTTATTACTTATTTTACGTATCCTTAACTCTCAAAAATGACATCAATAGAATCTAATACTACAAGTAATTATGGAATTAACCTAACTAAAAAAAGATTTATGAAAGGGACTGACTCGAAAGCCAGTCCCTTCATAAATCTAAATCTTATTATACTTTTCCCTCTTTATTTTAATAGTTCTCAATAATTTCACTCTTTATTAATCTAAAGGAATTAAGTTTAAAGGTTCGTTATCAGCTGAACCTGTTACAGCATCTCTAGTTCCATCACCTTCAGCTACTGTAGCATTTGTATTTATTACTTTTAAAGTTGAACCATCTTTGAATTGAATTCTTGTTACTTCTACAAAACAATATGCTTCTGTAGGTATGTAGCTAAGACCTCTAGCCCTAATAGTTCCTGATAATTCATATTCTTGTTCAGTAACATCTTTTAACTCTTTTAATAATGCTTTGTCTTCTTGCTCTCCTAGTAATACATCTTTATTTCTTGCATTTGCAAAGTACTCACTAGAGCCATCACCATATACTACACTAAATAGACAATTGAAAAGACTTGCACCCATACCTTCTGCTGTAAATGAGCTATCTTCTGATATTTCACTATATTGTTCAGCAGTAAGCTTTTCTTTATGTGTTTCTATAAACTCTACTAATTGATCTTGAGTTACAGTTTTAACTTTCATTTTTACGTTAATATCTGCTTCTGCTCCAACTGTTAATCTTACTCCAGCTTTTCCTACATATCCGCTACCATTACTTATTTTAAAAGAATCGAACTCATTGTAATCTTCAGCATAACTTATTAATGAAAATGAAAACACCATACCTAAAACCAACATACAACTAACCACTTTTTTTAATCCTTTTAATTTCATACCTGTAACCTCCTAATATTTTTATCATATAGTTCATTAACATTTTTCTCTTATCATTTAGCTTTTTCCAATTGATCAAAATCTTCAATTGATTATTTCTGTTAAAATAAGTACTGTTTGAGTATAAAATGTCTTAATTAGTAATAATATGGAATATTTTTTCTTTTCATAATAATCCCCCTTATCTGTAATATTGTTTTACAAATCATATTATACAACTAATTTTCTAACTATTCAACCCTTAATATATAATTTTCAATAAATAAATTAAATTTTCATTTTAGTATATTTTATTTTAATTTTTATAATAAAAACAAATATTAAACAAATTAATCAACTAAAATTCCTTTAAATATAAAATAAGGCAAAAAAATTCTTAGCCACCGCTAAGAAACAAAATCTAAACTCCCTATAATAAATTGCTTTTTCCAACACCGATAACATTATGGAACCTAAGAATTAGCCCATGTAGAAATAATATCCTCAATGATCTATCAACTCTTAAAAGGTGCTACAATCGAAGAGTTGAAAGCAACTGGATTAGCACCACACTACGCACAACACGATCATGGTCTTTTCCCAACTGATGCCAGTGGAGTTCCTTTTACTGTAGCTGGTATAGGCTCATTAGGCGACCCTATCACTGACTTACATGAAGATCTTGCTGCTGAACAAAAAGCTCGAGCAACTTATGAACATCTTATGAATCTTACAGATGACCCAGACATAATTGAACCATTGAAATTCTTACGTCAAAGAGAAGTAATCCATTTCCAACGATTCGGTGAAGCTCTTGACGATGTTCAAAATGAATTAAATAGAAAAAAATATTATTAAAGCATAGTTATTACTAGTTTTAATACATAATTTATCATATAACTAATTCAAGCTAGAATTTGCATTATGCATAATCTAGCTTATTGTTTTACCTTTTATTCTTTTTTTTAGCTCTACCTTTATTACCAACAACTGCTTTTCTCTTCAATACCATTACGGATATTATAGCAGTAATAGGAACAGTCAGGACAATCCCAATACTTCCTGATAATCCTTGAATAATCTCAGTGCCTATAAAAGGTATGTTCATGAATTGTCTGCTTCCCATCTGATATCCCCATATAAGCATAATACTATTAAGTGAACTACCAGCAAAAGCTAATATAAGTGTGTTGGACATGGTTCCCATGACATCCTTACCGATATTCATACCTGACTTAAATAATTGTTTCTTTGATAATCCTCTATTAGTTTGATGTATCTCAAAAATTGATGATGTTATGGACATAGCTACATCCATAACTGCTCCAAGAGAAGCAATTAATATTGCCGAGAACATCAATCCACTTACCTGTATCTTATAATCCTGAGCTACATAAACAAGCTCCTTACCTTTATCCATTGTTATTCCCGATAAATGTGCTAAATTACCTGATACATATGATATAACCCCTGCAATAATAACTCCTATAATCGTACCCAGAATAACAGTCAGTGTTTTTAGATTAAACCCACTTATCAATAAAAATGAAACTATTATTATGATTGAAGCAGTTAGTATTGTAACTATAATAGGATTATTCCCTTGGAATATAAGAGGAAGCATAAAAAATATTATCATGATACCTGTAAAAATCAGTGAAACAATTGAATATACTCCTTGCATACCTCCAAGTAGTATTAATAGAATAAACAACAAACCAACTAAAACATACAGTATATTTTCTCTTTTATAATTGTAAATCCAAACATTTGCCTCTTCCAATGAATCATCAATACTAGCAATTACCGTATTGTCAGCTTGTACATAGACATTGTGACTCCTGCTAAGAGGATTTTTAACTTCAAATATTTTACCTTTGTATTTACCTGTTAATATTTTTATCTTAACTACTTGAGTACCTAGATATCTTCCATCAAAGGTAGGGTCTTCATCAATTTCTTCACTAACAACTTCGACTACTTTAGCATTTTCAAAATCCTGTTTAAAATAATTAGGTTGTTTTATATTCATTTTAAATATTGGTGATAAGAGTATAATAAATGTGACTAAAAATATAAACCCAATAATAGGTAAGTACTTTCTCATGAGCTTGTCCTTTCTTGTATATCATAGTAATCAAAATGGTTAAAAGAGGCTGTCTGGCAGCCTCTTTCCCTTTACTTATTATGATGCTTTTGGTAAATCTTCATCTTTAGATTCTTCAATTTTGCCTTCTTCAATCAAATCATTAACATTAATTGATTTTACATTAGGTGTCCTTCCATCCTCAGATCTTGGAATTGCAATTTCTTCATTTCTTATCATTTCATATACAGTATCTTTGTAAGGACTTTCTAGGTCAATACCAATTATCTTCCAGTTATTATCAACTGTTGGTACTGCTTTGCCATCCTCTTCTTCTCTAATATATTTAATTATTAAGGCACGTATTCTACCAGCATCTTGCATTGATTCATAGGAATCATAATATACATCTTCGTCAGTCACAAGATCCAGTCCTTTTAATGTACCAAAACGATAATTATTGACAGCCAATTTGTATGTTTCATCATTCTTAACTGGCTCACCATTGAATGTTAGATTAGTTATTCTAGCATTAGGTTCTTTTGAGATATCAATTTCATAGTTTACTCCTGCAAGCATATCATAATTATATCCTCTTACATCAGGATTGAAACTTACTGTAATATCACCTTCTGCATAAGTATTATAATAACTAGCAGACCATTCCATATATTTTTTCAAGTTTTCTCCTGTAATGTTTATTCCAATTAGAGTATTGGAATATTTATATATATTAGCTACATCTTTTTTCTTGAACTCACCTTTTACTAGGTTCATATCATTCTTAAACGCTGCTGCAGAACTTATCTGAGCACCTGAGTAAAATAATTGTACATCATTGATTAAATCCATTAAAGCAGTATCTTCTATTTGAGCAGTAGGCATTGTTGTTACTTTTGCTTCTCCAGTAATGTAATCAACATTTTTCACATAATCATCTTCAATATGTCCCACTACAATATTAGCATCTTCTACAGATTTTGTATGTACAAATTCAAATTCAGATAATATTTCTTTATCTTCTTCAATTTCTTTTGTTTCTATGTTCTCTACGGTAACATCTTTAACAATATATCCATCTTCTGATTCATCTACTGTAATTTCAGCTTTTGCAAGTGCCCATCCATAACATCCAGGCTCAATCAATTTTACTCCATTCGCTTCTTTATCAGAGAATTTTGAGTGTGCATGTCCACAGAAGATAACATCAAATTCAGGAACTGCTTCAGCAATTTCTAATGCACCTTGACTACCATATTCACCATCTGGACCTATATGGAATGCTCCGACTAGAACATCATATTTTCCTTCTAATTCTTTTACAACTTTCTTTGCTTCTTCTAATGGCTGTGTAAAATTCAAACCTTCAAAGTGTTGTGGTGAACTAGCTTCCCATCTAGGAATATGAGGTGGTAATAATCCGACTACGGCAATACGAATGCCATCATTGTCAAAAATCTTATAAGGCTCTACAAAACGTGTATTATCTGTTTTATAAATATTTGCAGCTAAAACAGTATTATCAAATGCTTCAATATTTCTATCTAGGAAAGATTTATCAAAATTAAACTCATGATTTCCTAGTGTCCATACATCATATCCCATGGTATTCATAGCTTGTACCATTGGATGTATTGGAAGATCGTTAAATAGTTCAGCACTATTGTCTTGTACTGTATCACCACAGTCCAATAATATTGCATTTGGTGCTTTTGTTTTTTCTTGTTTTATAAGGGTTTGAACCTTAGCAAAACCTGCATCAGCATCAGGACTATCTGTAGCATATTCATATGCATATATTCGTCCATGTATGTCACTAGTTCCAAGTATTGTTACTTTTTTACCTTCTTCAACTTTTTCCTCATTTTCTGTAACTGTCTCAGCTCCATCAGGTATTTCTAATTTCTGCTCAGGGCATATCATATGAGGATTGGATAATTCATTGACTTCTGCAAGTTCTTCCCATGTTGTGTCATATTTCTCAGCAATCTTCCATAAAACATCTCCTGGTTTTACAGTATACACTTCTTTAGCTAATGCAGATGTTGCAAAAACGCTTACTAGCATTAATACAACTAGTAGAAGTGTAAAGGGCTTTCTGATTTTCATTCAAAATCATCTCCTTCAATTTTATTGATTACTTAAACCTATAAATTATGATAGTTTTTTACTATCATTTTAATTATAATCCTAAATGCAATATATATCAATAATTTGATGTTTTATTTAACGTGTTTTTTATTTTTATTTTGACTTTTTTCATTTTATTTCGACTTTTATTTTTCTGCTTAACTATTACATAGTAAATTCCATCAATTATATGAATACCAAAATCTCAATTTGATTAATTGTCTTTAAAATAAAAAAACAGAACTATAATTAAATTATAGTCCCATCCAATATCATTATTTACAACTTAATATCTACATTTTTACCAATACCATCTTCATTTTGTTTCTCTTCTATATTTTTTTCAGGATTAGTGTAATTTATTTTTTCTTGTTTTTTGTCTTCTTCTACCTTATTATTAATTTCTTCATTCTTCTCTTTGACTTTTTCTAATTTTTCACTTGCTTTTTTAACTAATTTATTAGCTTTTCCCAATGCTTCCATAGCTTCTGTTTCTATTTTGTCAGCTCTTGTACGATATGAAACTACCTGATCAACTCTATAATCACTAAAACCAACACTTTGTCCTCTACCTCTATCAGTCTCAAGTTCCTTTTCCAGTATCTTAGCTCCTTGTCTCAAGTTTTTTGCTGTGTTAAATTTGCTATTTGCTGTATCTAGAGCTCTAGAAGCTTTTATCATAGCTTTTGAAGATATTTCTATTCCTAATTCAGCTTTTATTTCATCTAAAGGAGTTAGTGGTTTCTCTTCCTTTTCTTTTCTCTTTGCTTCTATTTCCTCTGCCTCTTCTATTTTTTCCTCTACTTCATTCATTTTTTCTTTAATTTTTTCTTCACTAATTTTTTGAAGTAACTCCTGTTTTTGCTTTTCCAGTTGTTGAATTTTTTCTTGCTTTTCTTGAACTGTTAATTTTTCATTTTCTCTTATGCCAGCTATACTCTTATCAACTTTTACCATTTGCTTTTGCAACTTGGTAATAGGAGTTTCCTTTTTACCATTACTGATGGCGTTATTATATGTATTAACACTATTAACACTACCATTAGTATTCATATTAATATTCATCCTCTTACACCTCTTCATTTAATTACATTCATTGCTTAGTAACATACTTTTCATATATATATATCGTCAATTGTGAAGAAACCTTAAACCTCTCACTTAAATAATTAGTTCCAAATCACAAAATTCTTTATAAAACGAAATAAATATACAAAGATTTCAAATTCATTACAAATATGTTGAATTAAATATTTTAATATGCTATTATTAATAGAATATTGCATCATATATGCAATATTCTCAATTATATAATATAAAAAGGAGTGAGTATTATTAAAAAATTATTTAGTATTTTATTAATTTCAGTGTTAGTATTATCAAATGCAACTATTTCCATGGCTGAAACTGGACCTATTCGTGTTAATGGTTACATAAATATTGGTGAAGGTTATGAAGGTGAAGAGTTTTCTGTGACAACAACTATTTATAATGACAGTGTAGCTTATCGTGATGTAACTATCGAAATTCAAGATAATGATATCAAGCTATGTGTTGACAAAACCCAGTTGAGAATACCTGGTAACCAAGGTATCAACATTAACATTACTGGTAAATACCCAAAAGCAGATAATCCTAGTATATTTGCTAATTTGAAAATAGTGGATGACCTTGATTACACAAATGATCAAGAGATTAATTTTTATGCTTCAAAAGTGTTGAAAAAAGATCAAGATGATAATGATGATCCTTCAAATCCTGAAGATAATAATAATCATAATCCAGATAAACTTTTACCAGTCAAAAATGTTAAGATAAGATATGACAATTCAAAACAATCATGTATCTTCACTTGGGATCCAGTAGATCATGCTACTAGTTATTATCTACAATTCCTACAACCTACCAGTTATTCTAAGGTTGTTGCATTTAAAACTACAAACTCTAAAACAGTATATACTAACAGAGCTGAAGTAAAAATGGGTCCAGATGTTGGAATTATATTAAGAATAAAAGCTATTGGAAATAAATATTCGCCAAATAATGATTGCGTAGCTTATTTGAGACGAAGCAGCAGCAGAAGAAGAGGTCACGATACTATAACAACCACTTACAAAGAATTTTATGAAGAGTATAAGGAAAGATATTCTAACAATCATAGACATAGAGATAATAGTACTACTAGAGGTGGAACTAGAGGTAATACAAATAATGGTAATACCAGACGTAATAGAAATAATGGAAGTGGAACACGCACCAGTTATAATGGAAGATAATCAATATCAGCACTTTGATGCTAATACATAGCAACAATGAGTCATACCTATAAGTAACTGTCGGATAATTCATCTTAAAATATATATTATCCGACACATTTTTATAATAATCATAATTTATTTAAGTAATATCATTTATAATTCTTCAACATATTTATTAGTACTTCATCATAATCAGTTATTATGTTATCTACTCCCATTTCTATAAATTCCTTCATTTTTTCACTATCATTTACCGTCCATACATGGACATCTCTATTCATTAAATGTGCCTTCAGCACAAAATTTTCATCAACATAACTTTCTTCAATACTATAAAAATCCACATCCTTGATACTATTAATATCCCCTATTGCAAAAAACATGATATACCCTGTTCTAATGTCATTATTAAGTAATTCGACTTTTTGTAGAAGACTATAATCAAGTGATGTTACAACACATGATTTGACAATATTGTTTTTGTTAATAATATCTACGACTTTTTTCACTAAACCTTTTTTCTTACCTCTTTGCTTTAATTCGATATTTAACCTTATTTTATCCTTTGAATAATTTATTACTTCTTGTAATGTAGGAATCCTTTCTCCTTCAAAATTTTCACCGAACCAGCTCCCCGCATCCAATTTTTTGATTTCGTCATAATTAACATTATATAGATCTTTATCGAGTCCAGTAATCCGTTTTAGATTTTCATCATGAAATAGTACAACTTTTCCATCTTTTGTTACCTGTACATCTATTTCAACAAAATCTGCTTTGTTGTTAATTGCTTTTTTAATTGCCGCAAGAGTATTTTCTGGTGCTTCTTTTGAACTGCCTCTATGGGCAGTAACACCAACCTTATAATGAGTATTTTCAAAATCCGCTAAGATGTATTTAGTCAAAACTAATACAATGACAAATGATAATACCATCATTAATTTCACAATTTTTCTATTACTAAATATTCTATCTATCAAAGATGGTTTTAATCTTTTACTTGAAGGAAATACCTCTAAAGGACAATCATTAATAATTATATACAGGTAAGTAAAATGATGAATAACATATGGTATCATTAAAAAACTTGCTACATATAAAACAACTCCAAGAAAAATAATTAAACCATTGATAACTATATTAGTAATAGAATTGTTATATGATAGGATTGGAAATGATATTGCTATACTCCCAAATATACCTACACTAAAGATAATCATCAATACCACTGTAATTGATAGATGTTTTATAATCATCTTAAAGTTATTCATAACTAAACGAAAGCTTTTTTTCATGGCTTGAAGGGCTGATTTATTCTCCAACATAATAATCTCCATAGAAAAAATCCAGCTTATGGAAAAGAAAAAAAGAATGACAGTTCCTATTTTCATAGTCATATATAAAAACTGATTTCTATTAATATACGCCTTTACAAAAGTTGGGATTTTTAGCGATGTTAATAAACTTGTATGATATCCCATATCAAGCCAAGGAAATATGATTATGACATAAATCAATATTAAAAAACCGCCAAACCCAATGAGATTCTTAAACCTTTTCATACTAATCTTAAAGACATTAAAAAGACTGCTGGGTTGTTTATCTATAGAGGCTTCGTAGCTAATAATTACTAGTCCCCCATATTCAATCAAAAGAACTAATGTTGCAAATATAATTATCAATACTGCGCTTAAAAATCCCTGAGGAGACAAAAGAAATTTTAATATAACTCCATTCAAAAGTATATTTAACCCTTTACTTTTTAGAATTAGTTTAAAAAGCTCTTTAAATATTGGAATAAGGACGATGGCAACAAGAATCTTAGCTGCTATTTGATATTTAATAAAAGACCAGAAATACTTTCTGAAACTATCAAATATATTTTTGTATTTTTTATTTAATGTATGCTTCTTGTAAATCACTAAATTGTCCCTCCAAAATACTATCAATTAAACTTTTATTCTATTCAACATATAAAACCAAGGAAAATATATTGAACGTATTGAAACGTGTATAGATATTTAAATTCAATATATATAATTAAAACCCTCTAGGCTTAGAGGGTTAATATCTTAAAAGACTAATTAATAGTAGTTAACATTTCTCTAAATTCATTCAATTTATCTTTTTGTTTTATACGTTCCCTTTTGGGAATACTTATTTCTAGTTCTTTTTTAATTTCTACTGGTCTACCATCTAATACATATATCTTATCTGACAATAATAAAGCTTCCTCTAAATCATGTGTGACAAATATAACCGTTCTATTGTCTTCTTCCCATAGTTCTAGAAAAGCATTTATCAACTCCATTTTCAGATCATAATCCAATCCTTGAAATGGTTCATCCATAAGAAGTATTTTAGATTGATAAGCGAAAGCTCTTGCGATAGAAACTCTTTGTTTCATACCACCACTTAATTGTTTTGGATAATAATCACTAAACCTACTTAGCTTAACAATATCTATATACTTTTTAGCTGATTTTTCAACATCTATATTCTTATTGCTTTTTAGTACGAACTTAATATTATCTTCTATAGTTGCCCATGGCAATAATCTAGTATCTTGAAAAACATATGATACATTATCATTAATACCTTCTACAGACCCTTTATCATATTTCATAGTTCCTGAAATTATATTGAGAAGTGTAGTCTTACCACATCCAGATGCACCTAAAAAACATACTATTTTATTTTTTTCAATAGATAAATTAAAATCTTTGAAGATAGTTAAATCATCAAATGCCTTACTAATGTTGTTAAGTTTAATCATCATTATCACACCTACTTTTGTATACGCACTGGTAGCATTTTTCTAAGTAAATATTTGAATATATATTCTAACATCAAGCTAAGAACAATAACTACTATTGTCCAAGCAAATAATTGTTCTGATTCTATATATACTTTTGCGTTATATAATTTGGTACCTATCGAAAACTTAGGGCTACTAAGTACTTCTGCTGCAACTGTTACCTTCCACCCCAAACCAAGTGAAGTTATCATAGCAGTTGTAATATATGGAATGATTGAAGGCACATAAATATCTTTTATTATATACCTTTTATCAACATTATACACATATGCCATATCTATTAACCTTCTATCAATATGTTTGATTCCTCCAACAACTGAAGTCCATATAATCGGAAAGCACATTAAAAAGCATATGAAAATAGGTACATTCTCTGATTTGAACCATACTAGGGCAATAAGTATAAAAGACATAACAGGTGTTGATTTCACTGCAACTATAATTAAATTAAGAATCTCATACATGAATTCATTGATACCACATATTATTCCCACCAATATTCCTACAATACATGCTATTATAAAACCGACGGCAACTCTGAATATAGTTGCAAAAATCGTCTGCCAAAACATAACTGTTTTGATTTCTTCCAATAATACTTTAAAAGTATTATAAGGAGTAGGAAGATATATTTCCTTATTTATAACTAAGGCAATAATCTCCCATACTATTATCCAAAATATTAAAGCTATTATTCTATATACTAGTCGTCTATTTTTGGTAATAGAAGTCTCCATCAGGTAATTTTCCTCCTAATGACTTTGGATTGAAGTCAAATAGTATTTCATATAGGTTCTGTAATGTATCTTTTGCATCAATAGCACTCATGTAAACTATGTTACAATTAGGTATAGCTTTTTGTGCAATTGCAGCACTAGGTAAGATTTCATGTTTTTCAATTAATTTACCAGCTTCTTCATTGTTAGCATTAACAAAGTCTACTGATTCTTTATATTCTTGTAGAAATTTATCTACTAGTTCTTTATTGTTAGCTGCAAATTCTGCATCTACTACGATACATCCCATTGCAAGAGGACTATCTTCACCTTGAATTTTTTCCCACTCTTTTGTCATATCAAGTGCAATTCTAGCATCTTTATTTTTCATTGATACAGTAGTCACAAATGGTTGTGGCAATAATGCAATTTTATTATCTCCTGATATTACAGTTGTAGCAACTTCTGCATGTTGCATAGAAAAATTAATATCAACATCTTTTTCTGGATCTATATCATTTTCTTTTAATATATATTGTAAAATATAATCTGGAACTGAACCTTTTCCACTAGCATAGATTTCTTTACCCTTTAGATCATTGATATCATTAATCTCATTACCTACTTCCATAACATATAACACACCAAGTGTATTAACTGCAGCAATCTTAATACCACCTTTTGTTTTATTGTATAAAACAGACGCTAAGTTAGTTGGAAGACAAGCAAAATCAACTTCTTTATTAACAATTTTACCTACCAAATCATCTGGTGCACCAGTTATAGTAAATTCGCAATTCACTTCTGCTTCACCTGTTGTTACTTCTTCTATCAATTTTGCCATACCCATTCCTGTAGGACCTTTTAATGTCGCAACTCTTATAGTTGTATCTTTCAAATTAGTATCATCTGAAGCAGTTTCATCTTTATCTTCTTCTTTAACCCCTTCATTTGTGTTATCATCTACATTATTTTCTTTGTTTTCTTCATCTTTATCAGCATCTTTGTCATTTTCTTGTTGCTGCTTGTATATATCATCTTCAACATCTTTCTTCTTATTGGATTTACAACCTGCAAATACTGTAGTAACAAGTACTAGTGTCAACATCAAACATAATATTTTACTTAAATTTTTCATAATAATTATTCCTTTCTTATCTAATCCTCATTGTATTTATTACATGTTTACTTTAGTTTGTCAAAATAATACAAAAGTATCATTTAGTTTTTTATATATAATTTATAATTATAACATATATTATTGTTTCTAGATATTTATTTTTATAATACAGCAAAAAAAATATAGCTCATCTTATATTAATAAGCTAAGCTATATTTACTTATATATTTTATTGTCTACCCATAGTTTGACCACTTGATCTTAATACATTACAAGCTTCAATAACTCTATCAGCCATACCATTTTGAGCTTTTTTCAAATATGCTCTTGGGTCATACACTTTTTTATTCCCTACTTCACCCTCAACCTTAAGTACTTCATCATAATGTTTAAACATATGTTCAACAACTGGTCTAGTAAATGCATATTGAGTATCTGTATCGATATTCATTTTTATTGCACCATACTCTAATGTTTCTTCTATTTCTTCTTTTGTTGATCCTGAACCACCATGGAATACTAAATAGTAATTAGCATCTTGACCATATTTAGCTTTTAAAGCATCTTGGCCTTCTTTTAATATTACTGGTTTCAATTTAACATTTCCTGGTTTGTAAACACCATGTACATTACCAAATGTAGCAGCTAACATATAACGATCGCCGATACCTTTTAATGCTTCTTCAAACATAAGCATGTCTTCTGGAGTTGTGTAAAGTTTTTCTTTTGATACATTTTCATTACTTACACCATCTTCTTCTCCACCAACAACACCAGCTTCAACTTCAAGTATGATTTCGTTTTCTGCACAAAGAGCCATAAGTTCTTTAGAAATTTTAATATTTTCTTCTAATGGAATATCTGAACCATCAAACATATGACTGTTAAATAGATTAGGTAATCCTTGTGCTCTTCTTTTTTTAGTCTCTTCAATAAGAGGCTTCATGAATGGTTCAACATTAGCAGCTGTACAATGGTCTGTGTGTAAAGCAATGTTGATATCATATTTCTCAGCCATAAGATGAAGATGATTTGCAAGTGATATAGCTCCTATCGCACTGTTAGCAACCATACCTGATGCATGTTTTCCTCCACCTATGGATACTTGAATAATTCCGTCTGATTTTGCCTTTGCGAACGCTTCTAGAACTGCGTTAGCTGTTTCAACATTAGAAACATTAACTGCTGGATAAGCAAACTTATTTTCTAAGGCTCTATCTAGCATTTTACAATAATTTTTGTAATCAACTACTGGCATGAAATTTCACTCCTCATTTATTTATTAATACTTTGTCAATTCAAAGTATTCTCCTATTATTGTGTTACACATCAATAATAAGATATTATTGATAATACGTCAATGATAATAACAAAAATATTTTATTTATATTAGTAAAATATACACCCATTTCAATAAGAAACTACATAATTGCTGGTTCTATAGCAATTATTTAATTCAACTTGTAAAGTTTATTTAAATTACATTTTTTTCAAAATAAGTTAATTTATATTGCTTGGGTGTCATATTATACTTATCTTTAAACAGTCTGATGAAATATGATATATTGGCATATCCCAAATTAAAAGCTACATCCGTCACGCTTTCATTTCTTAAATACTCCAACGCCAATTCTAATTTTTTATTCTTAATGTATTCTACTGGTTTTATTCCAATAATTTTTTTAAATAAATGTGAGAAATTGGATTCTGACATATGCAAGTCTTTAGCTAACTGTTTTATATTAATCATTTCTTCAATATTTTCATTAATATACTTTACAGCAATATTAATTGGGTGTGTACTATTTCTATTAAGTATTTGATATGTTGATTTATTTTTCACCAAATCAAATACTAGTTTCTGAGCATACAAGTCAATCAAAAATTCATTATTATTATCTTTACTTTTAGATGCCGCAAATATGTTATTAATATCTTCTGATATATTATATTTGTTTTGACCTAAGAAATAATTGTTATCTGATTTAACTTCTTCCTTTATATCCTCTTTAATATTAATCTTATTTAGTACATTATTTACTAGTTCATCATTTAATTCGAATACTAATGCTCTAGTATGTGTATCTATATCCATATGCACTTTTGAATTGGAAGGTAATAATAAATAATTATCCTTCGTATACACAAATCTCCTGTTGTTATTTAATGTTACATGCTTTCTTCCACTGAGAATTGTACAAAAACGGGCATAATTATATGATTTATATTCACCAGTAAAATTTTTTGGCAAATCATAATAAAGTATTTTTACGTAATCTGTTTCAAATCCATCAATCTTCTCTAGTTTTTTATCAAAGACATTTAACATCACTCCACCTACTTTTGTTAAATTTTTATCAATATTAATCAAAAAAGTACTACTTTTTCAAATTTAGTGTTAGTTTTTTTTTATGTTTCATATTATAATGTTTTTCATAAGTACATGATAACTAAAACTTAGAAGAATGTCAATGCTAGCATTCCGCCAAATATTTGAAAAAAATCATGAACTAGCTTTATTTATGCATTATTTTTATACTAAGTATTTAATATGTAACAAAATGTCTAATTATTAACAATCACAATATACTAATGAGGTGTCAGAATGTATAAAATCGTAGCAAAAAGAAAATTAAATGATTTAGTTGAACTTATGGAAATAGAAGCACCATACGTTTCAAGAAAATGTGAACCTGGACAGTTTATCATCCTTAGAGTTGATGAAGAAGGCGAACGAGTTCCTCTAACTATCGCTGATTATGATAGAGAAAAAGAAACAGTTACTATTATATATCAAGTTGTAGGCTATTCAACTAAAAAATTAAGTCAAAAAGATGCAGGGGATTCTATTGAAGACTTTGTAGGACCTCTAGGTCAAGAAGCACCTCTTCATAAAGTAAAACGAGTTTTAGGTATTGGTGGCGGTGTTGGTATCGCTCCACTTTATCCTCAACTGAAAAAAATGAAAGAATTAGGTGTACAAGTAGATACTATACTTGGTGGTAGAAGTGATGAATTCATAATCTTAAAAGATGAAATGGAAAATATAAGTAATAACGTTTATTATGCTACTAATGATGGTTCAAAAGGTATAAAAGGTTTTGTAACTGATAAACTTAATGAGCTTATTGAAAATGGTGAAAAATATGATTTAGTTATTGCAATCGGACCATTAATTATGATGAAAGCCGTATGTGATATAACTAAAAAACATAATATAAAAACAAATGTTTCCTTAAATCCTATTATGATTGATGGTACTGGTATGTGTGGAGGATGTCGTGTAACTGTAGGCGGTGAAACAAAATTCGCATGTGTCGACGGTCCTGATTTTGATGGTCATCAAGTTGACTTTGATGAAGCCATGAGACGTCAAGGTATGTATAAAGAAGAAGAAAAAGATCATGTATGTAGACTAGGATTGGAGGACTAGAAATGCTTAATAAATCATTAACAAAAACACCAATCAGTGAACAAGAACCTTTAGTCAGGAACAAAAATTTTAAAGAAGTAGTTTTAGGCTATACAGAAGAAGAAGCAATATCTGAAGCAAAAAGATGTCTACAATGCAAACACAAACCATGTGTAAGTGGATGTCCTGTAAATGTACCAATACCAGAATTCATTAACGCTGTAAGCCATGGTGAATTTGTTGAAGCTTATAAAATAATTACTAATGAAAACTCATTACCTGCTATATGTGGAAGAGTCTGTCCACAAGAAAACCAATGTGAAGGTAAATGCGTAAGAGGTATTAAAGGTGAGCCTGTAGCAATTGGTCGTTTAGAAAGATTTGTAGCAGATTATCATATGCAACATAAAAGCAATGAGGAATCTTCAAACATAGAAAAAAACAATATAAAAGTAGCTGTTATAGGAGCTGGTCCTTCCGGACTGTCCTGTGCATCTGAACTAGCTAAAAAAGGCTATGATATAACATTATTTGAAGCATTGCACAAAACAGGAGGAGTTTTATCTTATGGTATTCCTGAGTTTAGACTTCCTAAGAAATTAGTTAGTAATGAAATCGAAACCATTAAAAAATTAGGTGTTGATATTAAAACTAATGTACTTGTTGGTCGTTCTATAACAATAGATGAATTACTTGAAGATAATTATAAAGCTGTTTTTATTGGTAGTGGTGCAGGTCTTCCAAGATTCATGAACATTGAAGGTGAAAATCTTAATGGTGTATACTCTGCTAATGAATATTTAACAAGAGTCAACCTTATGAAAGCCTATGAAAAAAATTCTGCAACACCAATAAAAGTAGGTAAAAGTGTCGCAGTAATTGGTGGTGGTAATGTTGCTATGGATGCTGCAAGAACTGCAAAAAGACTTGGCGCAGAAAATGTTTATATAATCTATAGAAGAAGTGAAAATGAACTTCCTGCTAGACTAGAGGAAGTACATCACGCTAAAGAAGAAGAAATTATATTTAAGCTCTTAACAAATCCAACTAAGATAATTGGTGAAAATGGATCTGTTACAGGCATTAGTTGTATTCAAATGGAACTTGGTGAACCAGATGCATCTGGTAGAAGAAGACCATGTCCTGTAGATGATAGTGATTTCACTATTGATGTTGAAACAGTAATAGTAGCGATTGGTCAAACCCCTAACCCACTTATTAGACAAACAACTGAGGGACTTAAGACTCAGTCTTGGGGAGGATTAATTGTTGAAGAAGAAACAATGGAAACCAGCAAACAAAATGTTTATGCTGGTGGTGATGCTGTTACAGGTGCAGCAACAGTCATACTGGCTATGGGTGCTGGAAAAAAAGCTGCTGCTGCAATAGATTATAAATTAAATAATAATTAAATATAAGGAGGAAATTATAATGAGTTTACAATGGTTCAGAGTTCCAAAAGATATCGTATTCGGTGAAGGTGCATTAGAATATTTATCAACTTTAGAAGGTAAAAAAGCTACTCTTGTTACAGGTGGTAGTTCAATGAAAAGATTTGGTTTCTTAGACGAAGCTAAAAAACAATTAGAAAAAGCTGGTATGGAAGTATCTATAGTAGATGGTGTTGAACCTAATCCATCAATCGATACAGTTGTTAGAGGCGGAAAAGAAATGGCTAAGTTTAAACCTGATTGGATTATTGCAATCGGTGGTGGTTCTGCTCTTGACGCTGCAAAAATCATGTGGGTTTACTATGAATATCCAGAAACTAAATTCGAAGACTTAGTTGCAGGTAAATTCCCAAGACTTAGATCAAAAGCTAAATTTATAGCTATACCATCAACAAGTGGTACAGCATCAGAAATCACAGCTTTCTCAGTAATTACAGATACAGAAAATCATATAAAATATCCTCTAGTATCTTATGAAATCACTCCTGATATTGCATTATTAGACGCAGCACTTCCTGCTAAAATGCCTGCACATATTACAGCAAACACAGGTATGGATGTTATGACACACGCTATTGAGGCTTATGTTTCAACAGCTGCAACAAGTTATACTGATCCACTTGCTATGGAAGCTATCAAATTAGTTCACAAACAAATTCCAGTAGCTTATGCTGATGGTAGTAACATGAAAGCAAGAGAAGATATGCATAATGCTTCTACCCTTGCAGGTATGGCATTCACTAACGCTTCACTTGGACTTGTTCATAGTTTAGCACACAAAATTGGTGGAGAACTTGGTATTACTCATGGTTTAGCTAATGCTATTTTATTACCATACATCATAGAATACAATATGAAAGCTACAGATAAATTTGCTGAAATAGAAAAACAACTTGAGATTAATGATTTAGTAGCTGAGTTAAAAGATTTAAACAAGAAAGTTGGCATCCCAACAACTTTAAAAGAAATTACTGAAGTTGAAATTACAGAAGAAAAATTCAATGAAGTTTTAAACAGAATGAGTGAAAATGCTTTTGCAGACCCTTGCTCTTTAACTAACCCAAGACAATCTAACGCAGATGATGTTAAAGAAATATACAAAGCAGCATTCTATGGTACAACCGCTAAAAATATTTAATTAATTTATTAAACCGCTTACAACCTTATATTATATAATGTAAAACCCTTCCTGAGACCGAAAATCAAGAAGGGTTTTCTAATTATTAATATTATAATAAGTTTTAAAAATGTATATATGTTTAGTTAATTATAAATTTAAAATATTTATTATAATTGTTTATAAACTGTTTAAATATATTGTTTTATATCAAAAATAGATTTAATTAAAATAATTATGATATTTATTGACATTTTTTTAGAGTAGTCTATAATTAACTGTAGATAATAATATTACATTTATTATCTATGCTATATTCTTACCAGCGTACGAGGTAATTTATATAGACCCCAGAAATAAAACATAAAAAATATCAGCATAATATATTTTAAAAATATTAATGATTAAACAAATTTAGGGAGGATTCAATATGAGAAAAGCAAAAAAATTTATAGCAGTTATTTTTACATTACTTGTATTTTCTACCAGCGCTTTGGCTGCACCAAATTTAACAGTAGAAACTAATTCTAATCCACAACATGATCCATTGAAATATTTAGAAAAAATGTTAAAAAGTAAGTATATATCAGAAGAAGCATATAAATTAGCCTTAGAAGATTATAATTATTTAGTTCAAATTAATAAGGATAGAGTATCTGTTCGTTCTACACAGACAACAACATATACAGGTAATCTAGGAGATGGTTTTTATCATAGTAATCGAAGTTCTACTTATGAAAATCATATGGCAAGTGTAAAAGTAGAAACTCTTAACACCTTTTTTAATGGTTGGGATTTTAATATTGATTCACAATCAGTATGGTTTGGTACTTCGGCTATGCCTATTGGTAGCGTAGCTGAAATATCAAATACAGTAGGCACTAGAATTACAGGAGTAAATGTAAATGGTTCGTTAGCAGGAGTATCATTTAGTGGAATGACATCTGCAGGTCATTCAATAACTAATACAAATAATGATACTTCAACAGCAAGACAAACCGTTGACTCTCATATAAGTTCTGTTTGTGCTCTTAATATCTATTTTGAGTCTGGAAGTTGTGTCAAAATATATGATAATTCTAGCAAAGATTCTGTAAGCGCTATAATCAAAGCAATAGTAGCGGGATAATGATATAATATTAAATTTAAACACTACAATATATTTAAATATTGTAGTGTTATTTTATAAATTAGAAAGGACAATATATGAAAAAATATAAACTTTTTTTAGTTTTATGTGTCTTATTTATATCATTACTAATAATATCCTCTACATTCATTAAAAAAAATAGTAGTACAGAATGGGAAAAAAACACTTTAACACTCATAGACTCTGCCAAATATAATGATGTTAATTATATTTTTTCAATTAATCCTGATATTTATGATACATACTATATTTTAGAAATGCAATCTATGGTTGGTATAAATAAAAAACATAACGCAGATAATTATAATTCTTTCTTAAAAAAAGAAATAAGTAATACTAATAATATTGTTGATTTAATATTTATATATAAAACTTCACAAATTTTAAATTTAAATATAGATATAAAAGATAAGATAATTAAACACAACGATTTTCAATCTATAGAAAAAGGACTACTATGTCAAAATGACCTAGAAATAATAAACAATTTATTTCTAGTGGATTATTTACCTGATATGATTGAAAATAGTATAGCATATAATAGCAAAGAAAATTTAAAGCTATTTGCAAAAAGAGCAATAAAAGATCAAAACATTATATTTTCTCTGAACAAACTCAACAATTTAATTGATTTGAACAAATTAATTAATGATAATAAGGATACCGTAATAAAAAACTCACTAAATAGGATTAATAATATTTTAAATTCAGATTCATTTATTAATATAGAAGAAGTATACGACATTCTTAAAATATTAATAAATAACAAATTAATTGATACAACTGAATTAGAAAATCAATGTAATTTTATAATATTAGACAATAGAATTAATTTATTATCTCACAAGCAATTATTGTACGTTTTAAAGATAAAACAATTACTAGGACAAAATATAACAGAGTATAAAAATTTAGTATTAGATTTATCAAATACTCATTCAAATTATTTTGCTGGCTATCATACTAAAATTATAAATAATGAAAATATATTTGACGAAGATTCAATAATGAATATTATAATTAGTAATAATATCAGTAATGATAATTTATTAACTACCGATTTAGAAATCTCAAACTACATAACTAAAGAAATTAAAAAAGAAAATACTAATTGGAAAATTATATATTTGTATCTTAATTATTTGTCCTGTTATAACAAAAACAAAATTTATAACTTAGTTATTAACAAAGATAACGTTATATTTGAAAACAATAAAGACAAATGGTATTATATAAGAGTTTTAGATATGTTAACTATACAATATGATGACCAATTATTATATAGTTTAATTAGTAGTCTTGAAAAATCAATTATTAATAACGATATTAAAAATAAAGCATGGGATTATTATTATTATAGTGAAATAGTAAAATTTTATCAAATTATTGATATTAAAAATAATGTTTATGATAAAATAAATAGTCAATTACGATTATGTTCATCTTCAAATACTGGTTTTTTTAAATTAGATAATATCGAAAATTTATACTCTACTTATATATGTAATGTAATTATCAAAAATCTAAACCTTGTAGATATGATGATAGATAATAAAACTTCATTTTCGAAACATCTGATTTCATATAGAACTGAGTTTGGTGGATATTCTCTGATACAAGAAGAAGAACCTTTTACTTTCGCAACTTTTATTGGTACAGAATTAGAAAGAATTATTGACAAATAATTTCCTTTTGTAGTTAACATTAAACTATAACTTTAATTTCATAAAGGAAGGTGTTGCAAAATGGAAATGTTACTTTGGGGAATATATATCGGTTTGATTGTTTATATAGCAGTAAAAAATGCTATTATTCAGGCAATTATAAAATTAAAAAAAAATAAAATTATATAGTTGCACCATTATATTATCTGCAAGAGGTTTTTAATTTTTAAATAATCTAGCTAACTATCATTAGCAAGTATTGCTATTAGCTATATCGAATATACGGTAATCGAAAATAATATACTAACAAAGTACTCCAACTCAATAATGCAATACTTAATCAGAAAACAATGAATATATGATTGAGCTCTTTAAAAGTCAATATTTATTTTGTTTAAAAAAATTAAATAATTTATATTCTAAGTAAAGTGATATAAATACGCAATATTAATGAGGTATTGTGAAATATAGCTTACAACCTTATATTATATAATGTAAAACCCTTCCTGAGACCGAAAATCAAGAAGGGTTTTCTATTGGCGAATTGAAATTTGAAGTGCAACAGTGAAAATGAGTAAAAATGGTTAAAAAAAATCCATTAGTTAATACTCCAAGATGTAATTCTGACAAACATAAAGGAGATATTTAATTAATGGATTCTAATAATAGTATAACCAAGAACTACAATCATTTAAACCTTCAAGAGAGAATTAAGATTGAAATTCTTTGGAAAGATGGATTAACCAAAACAGCTATAGCTAATAAAATAGGTCGACATAAGAGTACCGTTAGTCGTGAAATCAATAGATATTCTGTCAATCAACGAAATAGTAATTTAACAGAAAGGATAGATTATTATGCTGACTCAGCCCAAATGCAGTATGAGATTAAAAGGCGTAATTCTGGGGCAAAGTTGAAATTAATTTCATGTTCTGATTCTATACGCTATATTGAGGATAAGATTTTGCATGATAAGTGGTCACCCGATGCTGCTATTGGCAGATTTAAACATGAAAACAGAGATTTGCCATGTGTAAGTACGAAAACCATATACAATTATATTGATAGAGGCTTAATCAAAATTAAACCTATTGATTTATTATTGAAAGTCAGACTCAAGAGAAAAAAACACAGAGTTAGAAAGAACAAGAGAGCACTTAATTTTTCAATTCAAGAAGGGTTTTCTATTAAAAAAATTTATTATTTGATATTGACAATCATTATCATTTATTGTATAATATAAAAAAAGTTAAAAAAAGGTGATAATATGAGTATTGTATTAATTGGCGGTCATGACCGTATGCATAGAGAATATAAGACAGTCTGTAAGAAAGCTGGTCACAAACTAAAAGTATTTACACAAATGTCAGGAGGATTAAGTAAGAGTATCGGTACTCCCGATGCATTACTTATATTCACTAGTACAGTTTCACATAAAATGGTTAATATTGCTAATAAAGAAGCAAAAAAGAAAAACATCCCTATTTTAAGATGTCATTCCAGTAGTATTGACGCCCTACATAATTCTATAAAGAACTTAGAATCCGTTATTTAATAGATTCTAATAATAAAAAGGCTATACAATAGCCTTTTTATTATTACTTAAATATCTATCACATTTTTTATTGAAATACTTCTTTAGATAATATAAGCTAACAAAAAGTGTTCCAACTTCTGCCAAAGTATTTGAAAGGAATATCCCACTATCCCCTATCATCATAGGAAGAACCACTAATCCTATAATAACTAAAACCAAACTTCTTGATAGTGATATTGCTGCTGACATCAACGGTTGCTCTACAGCAGTGAAGAATGCTGATGATGTTATATTTATCCCTAAAAATACGTAAGATGTCAAATATAATCTTGTCATCCAAACTCCCATATCTATCAATTCTTTATTACCTTCAGCAAAGATCTTGACTAATGGTTCACTAAATATAAAAACCACTACCATTGATATTAATGCTATTGATTGAGTAGTGATCAAACAAAATTTCAATCCTTGTTTGGCTCTATCTACCTGTCCAGCTCCGAGATTATAGCTTACTATTGGTTGTAATGATTGACTTACCCCAAAAAGTACCATAATGACTAAAGTATTAATATATAACACAATACTTATTGCTGATACTCCCAATGGTCCCATCTTTCTCATTATAACTATATTGAAGATCAATAAAACTATTGAAGACGATATTTCAGTAAGGAATTCAGAACTACCATTGTATAACATTTTACCTAATAGTTTTATGTCAAAGATTGGTTTTCTAAATCTTAACTTGGATCTTTTGCTTAGGAAATAAGTAAGCATTGCTAATCCACTTAATCCTGCACCTATACAAGTTGCTGTAGCTGCACCAGTTAATCCCATATTCAATTTGATGATTAATACATAGTCAAGAACAATATTAATCATTGTTCCTATTATCGATACAATCATACAAAATGATGGTCTACCATCTATTCTTATAAAATTCTCCATAATAGGTGCAAGTTGAAATAATAAATTACAACTTAACATTATAACCAGATATTCTTTAACCAAATGAATCAATGATTCATCTGCTCCCAGAAGTTTTACTAGAGTATCCAAAAAAATTAGTGATAATAATGATGTAACCAAAATGAACACCAATGCTATTATAATTGTAAAAGTAAACCTTCTACTTGCTTCTTTTACATCATTCTCCCCTAGCTTTATGGCCGTTAACACTCCACCACCTATACAAATCATGATAATAACGCTATTAAGAGCTTGTATGAACGGTAATGCAATATTAACCGCCGCCAAACCATCAGGTCCTACTCCCCTACTAACGAAGATTCCATCAACTATGATATATAGTGAAATAACCACCATACTAATAACAGCTGGAATAGAATAATTAATAAACAACTTACTTATTTTGTCTTTTCCTAGATCTAATTGTTTCATATAAAGTCCTCCACAATGTTATAATAACTAATTAATAATCAATTATTAGACATTGTAAAGGTTAGAGCTACTCTAATGTCAAGTCTTTTTTTACAATAGGTATATTAAATTCTGTAAAAAAAGACTTATTAGAGCTGGTAATAAATTGTGATGGTCTCAACATTTCATATATCTCATCACCAATGCTGTACCCTCTTGACTCAATATCTTTTATAGTATTGGTTAAACTTTCATATATATCTTGTTCATTTCCCTTATAATAATATATTATATAATCTCCCTCAGGTATTACGGATAAATCACCTTTTAACATCAACTTGTCATCATACTCTATAAAAAAGTTAGTAAATTCATTTGTTATCTTTTCTAATTCTTCTATGGAATGTTTTATCATTATATTACTTTCAGCTAAGATAGTGTAACCTAATTCAAATATATCTTTAAACTCATCTTCTCCACTATTAGCTAGTGTAGGATACTTGCCAAAATGAATATATTTTCTTTCTTGTTCTTTTCGTATATACCATTGATTTTCACAACTTTTTTCATGAAACGCAACTTTTATCTTATTTCCTATAAGATTACTAAGTTTTGTCATTCTTATAATTTCAGAATCTATATGTTCTTTACTATTAATCAATAACTGAACAAAATCTTCTAGATTATCGTCATTAAGACTCTTCTTAATATCTTTAATAGATACATCCATATCTCTTAATAGCTTAATGGTACTCAAAATATAATAGTGGTCAATAGAATAATATCGATAGCCGTTACTATCATAACTTGGTGTAATTAATTCTATCTTATCGTAATATCTTAATGTATGTTTTGATATGTTTAACAACTTTGACATTTCTGATAAACTTATTCTTCTGTTCATATACTGCTCCTATTTAACTAGATTATCAAACTCTGTATCTTTTCTTTTCACCCATTCCAAAAAACTCATCAAGCATAATTTTATTATTCTCTTTATCTTTAATATATCCTCTAAAAGTTCCCATAGGACCTTCATAATCTGAATAAATGATACCATAATTAAACTTCAGTTGTAGTTTAGCTAATGGATAAAATGATATATTTACCATACCATACTCATCTTTTATTTTCCATACTTCTTTATCATCTTTAATCAACCTTTTAAATTTGATTGGCGGTAGAACTTGCATGTTCCCATTCATCCACAAACAATTTTCATTGTATTTTTCATGATCTTTGATTTGATTATCTGTTAGATTAAACCCTATAAGTCCCGTATCTTTATTATTGATACATCCTGTAACCCAGTCATATTTCACGCTACTTGGATAATATCCTTTATGATTATCAATAATAGTAAATGCTGTATCCTTATTAAAAACTATTTTTTCTTTTCCAATATAAAGTACACCCTCCATATTCATTAATGCTTTATGTGAATATAGCCCTCGATTAGTATCAAAAGGTTGGCAAATAACAATAGGTTCTGTTAAGTGAAAAGCAGTAATCTCTAATTTTATATTTGGTAAGTCATTTTTACTTCTTATTTTAACAACTATATTGATTTTGCCTTCTTCAAGATTATTATATATGATCATCATAAAATCTTTTGATATATATTTACTTTCACTTTGATACATGCTTGTACTTAATATTTGTTTCCATGGGATACAGTATTTTCTATAATTATAGAGTTTGTTATTCCTTTTATCGTAGATAGATAATTGATTAAGGGCAGAAGTTTTAGTATTATAAACTGCTCCAAGCATAAAAACATCTTGATTACCCGCTTGAAATGCTTCCCATTCCTTTAATCTTAGATTTTTGAAGTGCTTGCCAAATGGAAATCCTAATGGTTTCTTTGCATCTAACATATTTAATTTCTTGATAGGTTTATTATATGTTCCGAATTGAAATTTTCCATCTTGATCCACTAGACTATTGATTTGATTTTTAACTTCCCTTGTATAACCTTCCATAATAGAACCTCCTAAAGAATAATTATCTTTACGTAATACTCTATTGATGTCATTATTTAGTAAATACAAGTCAGTCTACAATTTTGATACAATAAAAACTATCATGAATTCATTAGACCGCTAACAAATTACATAATAGTTTTAACTATATGTATTGAACTTATACATCTATACACTTATTTCAATAAGTTGAATATATTACTTTCATTATATAATTATTTTATCTTTTAAACAAGTATAAACTTCAATATTATGCAAAAACACTATAAACAATACATATACTATATCGCTGGAATCATATATTAGTTATGAGTATAATTCTATGGAGGATATATGGATAATAGAGATATATACTATAATGAAATGCCTTTCAAAGAAATTTCAGACAAAACAAATCTAAAGAATTACGAAGACAAAATGGTTATGATCAAATCAAAGATGGGGTTTACTCATATGTTTCGTTTAAAAAAATGCAATAAAGATTATATAACTGGTGTTATGTATACTGGCAAAGAATTCGAACCTGTTAAAATACCTCTTAATAATATTGATTGTTTTTATGCTGCAAGATCTGATTATAATAACATCAAATAACTTACCTATATATATTGAACTTATACGTCTATACACCTAATTTAATAAGTTCAATATATTTCCCTTGATTTTATAAAGTTGAATAGAACTATTATTGCTGGTCTATAGCAATTATTTAGTTCTATTCAACTTATATAGTATATTATCCATTATTTGATAACTCTTTTAATGTGTTCAAGATAACATTATATGCCTCTTCCACATTATCTATATTAGAAACAGCATTTTCTATGGGGCAAGGTCCTGTACCAGTTCTATTAATGATTCCAGGAACCACCTTATCATATTCTACATCTATATTATATTTATTGGCTATTTCCAACGCTTTCTTACTGATTATAGGTGTAATTACTTTTTTCGCTTTACTTTTGATAGCTAAACACATAGCACCTTTTCCTATAATTCTATCAATGACCGTAATATCTTTATAATCATGATTTTCATCAATATAATCTAGTAGAGGTTTAACACCTCTTTCAGTTGAAGTAAAAACTACTTTGTCATTATTTTTCACAATACATGTATAATTATTATCTCCCCATCCATAATTATCAAGCTGTTGCATGTTGGTAACCCATTTTCTTGACTATAAGCATTATTGATGGAATAATAATAAATTGCAATGCAATACCTGGTAAACCAGCTAAAGTCATACCAACTACATTAATAAATGGTGGTAATGTGATACCAAATAAATTTGTTGCACATATAATCATTAGACCAACAACTACTCTACCTGTTACCATTGCTAAAATCAATGATAATATCATATTCAATTTAAATTTATTAAATAATAAACCTGCTACATATCCATATACCGGCAACTCAACTATCATAAAAAACAGAGTTGGAACAGGTGGCATTCCTGTAAATACATGACTTACTAATACAGATATCAATCCAACAAGTAACCCACTGACAGGTCCACATACAAATCCAGCTAATAGAACAGGGATGTGCATGGGCAAGAATGCTCTACCACTAATACTTCCAAAAACGTGAAACATCTGAGGTAATATAACCCCTAGCGCTGCAAATAATGCTGTATAAACCATTTGTCTACTTTTCATAAAAAATTCTCCTTTCAGATATATGTAACATAAAGTCATCTTGTGTATAAAATTACTAGAAATATAGTAATGCAACTTTCCTAATACAAATAAAAATAAACACCAAAAAAGTATCACAACCTTCTTGGTGTTTATATATTTCTTAGTACTTCTTGCACTAATTCTTCAATAAGTTTATTTAATTTTTTACCTTGTACTCCTGCAATTACCATATTACATTTATTGAATGGTAATAGTATTTTTTTGGATTCACTTGATGAAATGGATAAAGCAATTTCAGGAGTAATCTCACCCATCATAGCATCAGGAACCATAATCGCAAGTGGACCCAAAATAATATCAACTCTCTTACTCATTACTTTTATAGCATTTTCACCAGTAGCACCAGAGTTCGCTCCAGCTTTTATCATACCAGTGGTTGCAGTTGAATTCGTTCCAAGTGCAATTAATTCATGAGTTTCGTCAATACTATCTTTTAATTTGCTTATTATTATTTTCCCAATACCGCCGCCCTGTCCATCAACTACAGCTATCTTCAATTAACCACCTCTTCTCCTATTAAGACTCTTAATAAATTCTTTATAGGTAATTTCTTCTTGCCTGATCCATAACCAATATTCTTAATGGTCATTTTAGGCATTGAAATAAAATCTTCGGCTATAGTTTTAATAATTGCAGCACCAGTTGGCGTTACCAACTCAGTTTTTATATTAGTCTGATACACAGGTACATCTCTTAATACTTCCATAGTAGCTGGCGCAGGTATAGGAATAATGCCATTGGCACACTCTATAAATCCAGTACCTAAATGAATAGGAGATGCGTATATTTTATCAACATTAAGTAAATCAATACAAATAGAAGCGCCAATGATATCAACCATTGAATCTAATGCACCTATTTCATGAAAGAAAATATCTTCAATAGGTTGCCCATGAACTTTTGCTTCACTCTCAGCAACTAAGATAAATATGGATTTACTAATTTCTTTAGCTCTCATGCTAATAGTACTATCATCTATAATATTAATAATATCATTTAAATTCCTTTTTGGATAGACTAAACTTTCATCAATATGTACATAAACATCTGTAGCACTAATTCCATCTTTTCTTTTTTTATTAATATCCAAACTGAATCCTTTAACATTCAGTTTATCTAATTCGCCAATAAAAATGTCTTTATCAACTCCCAAATCAACAAGTGCGCCTAATGTCATATCACCGCTTAGACCACCTAAACAATCAAAATAAAGTATTTTACTCATGTCTATCACCTCCGTTGCCCAAATTTGTACCAAACGTTTGGAACAACTATACTTTATCATATGATAATGATTTAGTCAACCTATAACATAAATTTAACCATTCTACTATAATACATTATAAGTAAAATGGTTAAATATTATTACTAGAAATTATTTTTGTATATTTTATTTTAGATACCCTTTTTCCTTAGCCCACTTTTCTTTTGAATCTAAAATATCTTGGTATTCCTTTGGTGCTTCTCCATATATCTTTTTCAGATAGTATTCCGCTCTTTTCAAATCATTATATGTCACTAATGGATAATCATCTCTTTTATACTTACCTTCTTCTGTAATACAATAATATAAATCTCCATTATTCTTTATCCAACCATCTTTTGTATTCAATATACTATGTAAGAATATCTCTGCTAAATCAAATATTTTTTTATCATCATATAATAAATAATATCTATACAATACCGTCATTTCTGAAAGCATGTGATTTAACGAGCAATGAGGCATCTTAACATTACCATTATAATCCATATAGTCAGCTACAAAGATATTTCCATCAACATAAAAACTATTATCATCAACAAAATCCGTAAAAAACTTAAAGTAATTATCTAATACTCTCTTGATTTCTTCATCAGGATACACTTCCTGCATATGTAAAAAACTACTTGCAGTATCTGTATTAAATCTAGTATCATAAAAATTTTCATTTATACCATATTCATCATATATCCAATTGGACCTTGGTTCAGTAGGAATGTAATTCTTATCATTATATAACTTGGCATAACTATACATTAGACTTATACCATAAGTTGTAAAAATACTCCCTTGGTCCAATACCCAATAACAAGCTCTCATATGTGTTGCACAAGGTGCTCTAAAAAAATCATTTTTAGCAGAAGGTCTATAAGTACTAGGATTATCATAATATACACCATCAGCCCATACATATTTAATATTAGCTAAATCCAATGCAATCAATGTATCAATGTTAAATTTGACCTTCTTATCATTAATTAGATTCTTTAATGATAGAACTCCTTCTACTTTTGTTGAGTAACCTTTTTTAACAGGTAATTTATATCTATAGGTTGTCTTATCATCAATAACCATATTGATATTTTGGTTAATTTCACTGACAGTTTTTACACTTCTTCCTAACTCTTTCTCATGAAATGCTCTTCCAAGTTTAATATGATTATTCTCTCCATCAATAAAATTAATTATATTTGGGAGAACTGTACTAGAAATTACATCTTTATCATTAAACTTTAATGTTTTATCTATATAATATCCTTCTAAAATATTATAACTATCTGTCTTATCTGCTTCTACGCTAAAATATAATTCATTACTTGAATTTTTGTTAGGAATATATTGAACATAATATATCATCCCACTATCAAATACTTCATGAAAAGTCAATAATACTTTACCATAATCACCTGATAAATCTACTTCATATTCATACTCATTCATATACTTATGTTCAATACAGTTTTCACTAGAAACAGTAGGTTCTATCTCATCATCGCTTCCACTATCAATCATAAGGATATAATCAGTACTATTATCATTATCTAAATCCAAATCCAATTTTAAAGTTGTTTCACTTAACTCTTTTTTAACTGTATTAGTTAGGATTGATAACTTATCTCCTGATTCATTATTTTCTTTCATAGTATTACTTACAGCATTAGTATCATTGCCAAAACCATCAATAACCAATACAACTGCCCCAGCAATTATACCCATAATTAATATAACCCCAATAATCTTACTAAAAACGTTTCTTATCATTTGCAACTCTCCCTATTATCATATAACATTGTTTCATATTAATAATTAGTAACCTTTATCACCTATTGATTATACAGAGGTGTAAGAAAAATTACAATACAAATAAAATAAATAATACTATTTTTACAAATTATATAATATAGCCATAATACGCTACGCGAAAAAAATGTTTTGTTATTATATTGTAGATAACTAGAAAGCAAAATAGTATATGTATATTGTAGATTATAATAAATTAATTCTATAAGTTTTATCTTCCTATTTTTATTTAAAATTAGGATTAACTTATTAATTCAATTTTATTTTTTTATGTTTTTAAAATGGAAATCACATACATTATCCCCATACCCCAGTGTGTACTCTCTAGAGAACTTAAGTTTTTCCATTTTACCAAACATCAACCAATCACCATCACAAAACATCTTACATAGATTTGGGCATTTGTAGTAATCGCACAAATCTTTATAAACACACTTTGTAATATTGAAGTTTAACGCTTTATTATCATTTTGTACAATATTTGATACCCATGTATCTGCCTTCAATCCAGATACAAATGCTTTTTTGAACAGTATACAACCAATTGTTGATTTTCCAACTTTTTTCATGAAATTACTCATCTTTTTTGTTTTAGAGTAATAATACTCCTTAGCATATTCAAGAGCTTTATCATCATCCAGATATTTGCGGATGGATAAATAGAATGCTATTCTGTTCAATATTCGTGTTTTAGCAATTTTATACTGTTTGGATGATAGCTTAGATTCTTGTTCAGCTATCATTTGCTCCAGTATTTTACTATGATTTGTTAATATATCATCTGTTTGTATCTCAGTAAAGTATTTATGTAAAAAATCTTTCATTTCAACGATCCCCTTTTCAGAATTTTTATTGTTATTAAACTATGGATAAATTAATTATACAGTAAACAATAATTATTATACTCGCCGATTCTGGCAAAAAAATATTCCAAAAAGGTCATTTTACCCCAAGGCACGTGAACATTTCATCTGTCATATTTCATCCTATATTTCATAAAATCCATTTTCTTGAAATAATATATAAAAATCCCAGTAATCAATATCTCCGGTAATAAAAATCCAATAGCAATACCATCAACCCCAATCAAGTAAATCATACTTATACTTGCCAAAGGAATCAATATTATAGTTCTGATAAAAGCGATAGCCAATGATTCTACAGGTCTATTAATAGCGGTAAAAAATAATATTATCTGAACTCCTACACAAGATGATAAATAAGAAACTCCTACCCCAAGATAAATTCTAAAAGCAACTGATACCAATTCTTTGTTATCCAAAAGGTAAGGTAACAATATAAAAGAAACAGGAATTAATGCTATATATAAAATAATAGCGTATATGATGCTCCTCTTAAGTGAATAGGCAAATATATCTTTCAATTTATCAAAATGTCCTCTTCCAAGTAATTTAGACACTATTGGTTGTAATCCTACTTGTGAACCTACATATATCTTCGTGATAAGGGCTGTAAATATAGTTGCAGAAGCAAACGCTTCCAAATACTGATTAGGTAGAAATTTTAATATGGATTTATTGACAACATAAATCATAATGGCATCAGTAAAAACAGAAAGAAAATCACTACTTCCATTATAAATAATTCTCTTTAATTCGTGAAAGTGATAAGAAGGTATTATGAATTTTATTACTTTAGATTTTTTCATGAAATAATATATATTAACTCCAAGATGAAACACTTGACTTAACAGTGTTGCTAAAGCTAATCCTTTAACACCCATATTAAAAACTATTACTAACAATAGGTTAAAAGATAAATTTATCATCATAGTAATTATATTGACTTGATAAGTGAATTTTGGAGAGCCATCATTCATGATTAATTTATCTAGAACTGTAGATATTATCTGAGGAATAAAGCTAATCCCCAAAATTCTAAGATATATGGTTGCTGCTGCATGATATTTTCCACTTGCACCTAATATACTAGCTATAGAACTTGCATTAATTGACGTAATCATACCGATTATCAGAGAAATAATAATTATCACTATCATAATAAAACTAGCCAAATCATTAGCCTTATGAATATTATCTCTCCCTAAATAAAAACCTATATATGAACCTAACCCCGCTGAAAACATCACAGCCAATGCTATAATAAAAATTACTAATGGCATAATAAGTGCTAGCGAAGCAAGTACAACAGAACTGATAAAAGCAGCTGCAATAATATTATCTGCATTAGAAGCTACAGATAAAATAACCTTCGTTTTAATTACTCTATTAGAATATTCTTTATAATAATTTCTGAACTCTCTTTTATCCATGTACTCGCCTCTAACTTTTTAATAATCAACCAATAATATCATTGTAATTATCTACTTTAGTATTTGTAGATTATCATAAATTGATTCTGTAACTTAGAGGCATAAAAAAATAAAAGATACAAGTCATAAAAATTTGTTTTTTATGACCTATACCTTTTACAGTTTTTCACTAGATATGTATATGATAACATCATTTTTCTGTATCTTCCTATCTTTATCTGGATTCAAGGATACTTTTTCATTTGCAATACCTACTACAATGGTATTATATTCATTGAGATACTTCATTGACAGTTCTTTGAACGATATTCCTATATCATCTTTTTTAACAATACACTCATATAACTCATTGCCGTAAGAGTTAGTCAATAATTCTTTTAATACAGTACTCACATTTTTATAAATTGCACTTCTAACCATCACTCGACTACTCATTTGATTACTGACAATAATATCATTAACATTTGCTCTTTCAAAATGAGGAATATTCTCTTCATTAAGAACTTCTGCGATTAGATGAATGTTCGTATTGAATTTATCAACAGCTAGACATACAAGAACTGATTTAGCATCTGCCATTCCATCTTTATCAATCAACTTTTCATCAGCTACAACCATCACAATATCTGCATTTGGTATATTAGCTTTTATTAATGTATCATCTACAGTAGGATCACCATGTACGAAATAAGTATTTTTGTATGGGAGACTCAATCTTTCAATTTCAGAAACTATAACTATTTTACGATCTTCATTATCTTCAACTAGTTCTTTTAGCATAGTCTCGCTTTTCTTATTCCATCCAATGAGTACGATATGATTTTTAAATTTGATATCCATAAGTCCCATACCCTCTTTCATTTTATTCTCTATAAATATTGACGCAATCGCTGCCGTCAAAAAACCAAATGTGCTAATACCAACCAACATTAAAATCACACTAAATAAACGCCCTGGGGCAGTTATTGGAAAATAATCACCATAACCAACCGTTGTTGTTGTAACAAATCCCCACCATAAAGAATCTCCATAGCTTAAATCCGCATTAGCTTTACTTTCAAAAATATAAAATGCCGTTGAGCAAACTAATAATGCAACTATAAAAATCCCTATTAATTTATATATCTTACTTTTTTCCATAGATACATGAAGGACTTTAATTGCATTCAATATTACTGATATCATATCATCGTCTCCTATATCTGACTAATAACTATCCCACGCTTTTTCATAATATCCAAATAAAACCGGATTGGTAAGGCTATTTATCTGTACCTTATCTTTAGATTTTTTCTCATCATCAGCAAAAACAAACAAAGCCTTTACCATATCATCATTAAGATATTTAGTTGGAACTGCTAAATTGATATCCTCTTTTTTGAATTCCTGATTAGAGGCTAATGTAAATCCCCAGTCTCCGAAAGAAGGAACATATAAATGGTATCCCGTAGTATAAAACCCTTCAGATTCAACGGTTTTACGAATACACCAATACGCTTGTTCAGCATAATATGGACTTGTTGATTGAATAGCCACCATACCTCCATCATCTAGCTTATTATATATTAATCTATAAAATATATTAGTGTATAATTTATTTAAAGCTTCATTATTAGGATCTGGCAGATCCACAATGATAACATCATATTTATTGTCTGTGTTTTCAAGAAACTTGTAAGCATCTTGATTAATAACATTCACCTTTTCATTATCCAATGATTTATTATTCAAGGATTCTACTAGTGGATTAGACTTACAAAAATCCACAACTTCTTTATCAAGGTCAACTAAAGTAATATTCTCAACATCATCATATTTCAATATTTCCCTTGCAGCCAATCCATCCCCGCCACCAAGGATTAATATCTCTTTGCGTTCTTTTGCAAGGGTCATTGCAGGATGAATTAGAGATTCATGATATCTATATTCATCCTGTGAACTGAATTGAACATTACCATTAAGAAACAAACGAAGGTCATCACGATGTTTTGTTACAACTATCCTCTGGTGCTTGGTCTGTTTCCTATATATGATTTGGTCTCTATAAAAACTATCTTCAATCTTATCAGCTGTTGAATCAGCTGTTACAAAACCTACTATGATTATCAGTGCAAACAATGCCGCTACTACTTTTAGCACATCAATTCTTTTAATGTGCTCACTATACTTATATATTATTATATTGGCTACTATTATATTGATGAAACCAACTAAAAAGGCAGTTTTGATATACCCCAAATGTGGGAGTAAAATTAAAGGAAACGCAACCGAACCTATTAATGCTCCAATATAATCAAAACTCAATACGTTAGCAAGTGTCATTCTTAGATTATTTTCTTTTTCTTCTATGATACGAGTAAGTATAGGTATCTCTAGTCCTACTAAAATACCAATTGTAATTATTATTATGTACATGACTGGAAGATATACTTTGGTATATCCATATGCAGCAAACAATAGTACAGCAGATATACCTCCAACTAAACCTATAGTCAACTCAATTACAACAAAAACATCAAATAAATTACGCTTGAACTTCTTGGTTATATATGACCCTATACCCATAGCACTCATATATAATCCTATAGTAATAGAATATTGCTTAACACTATCCCCCAATAAATATGAACTGATTGCACCGATAATCAGTTCATATATTATTCCGCATATTGCTATAATAAAAACAGCAAACATCAAAGGGGTAGCATCAATTTTACCAGTACTTGTATCTTTTTTAATGCTATTTTCTTTTGACATGTCAACCTCCATAACTTTTTACAAAGCTATTATAACTTATATTATTGCAGCACTTACAACTATTGCCACGCCAATAAAAATTCCTGCAACAGCTAAACCAGCTGCCATGTTATGATCATCAATTTCTTTATTCAAATCAAATGGTGTAATAATATCGAATACTTTATATCCTATTGCACAGAAAAACATACCGATTGCAAAATATATTATACTAGAAATGATAGGATTCATTTTCCAAACCTCCTTAATTATTATTAAAAACCAATTTTCTATAATTCACATATGTAATTAGAAATTTATGCTATAGCAGCCTTGATGATTATTGCTACGGCTATAAATATTCCTGCTATCACTGCACCAACAGCTGGATTTTTTTCTTTTATCTCTTCAGCGAATTTATAAGGTGTAATCATATCAAATATCTTATACCCTACAAACATTAAAACTAACGCTAGAATAGCATAAATAATAGTTGCTACAAATTCATTATTTAAAATTTCCATTATATTTTCTCCCTTCTTAATATGTTGATCTAACTATTTACCAAAACTTGTTCCTCCACCTACTCTTGATTTTGAACCAACACTTCCTGAACGAACAGATTTTGTTCTAGATGTACTACTTGATGTACTACTTTTGCTTGTAGAGCTACTTGTTGAAGTACTATTGTTTGTTGTTTTACCAGTTGAATTTGTTTTTGAGTTTTCTGTTCTAATTTTGCTATCGGCATTTTTGTCAGTCTTTATTTTATTACTATCTGTTTTTGTTTTACTTGTATCTGTTTTACTAGTAGTTGATTTACTATTACTTGATGAAGTATTCATACTATTAACTGGCCTAGTATACCCATTTCCATATCTATTATTATCTTTTGAATAATATCTGCTAGAAATATACGCAGTATCATAGAATAATATAATATTATTTCTATGTGGTCTATAGAGCCCGTAATATCCATTGTTATGTATATATTTTCTCGATGATATCTGTGTATAAGTCTCTCCATCTTCGCTTTCATAGATCAATACATAATAATCATCATATGTTAATTGTATAGCTTCATCATTATCTAAATCTGTATAATCTTGTGGTCTATCTTCATTTATAAGATATTGTGCAGTTTCTCTCACACTCATATCTGATGAATAAATCTTCGCTTTATCTGATTTATCATAATTACTTGTTAAACTAGTAGAATAATGAAAATTAGAATTATTATCTAATTTCTTTGCTACAGATTTATGTGAGCCTATAGAAGCAATTATTCCAATTAACCATACACATGCAATAATGCCCAGAAAAATTTTTATTCCTTTACTCATACTCTTTCCCTCCTTCCTACTCTAAAAGCAACTAGTTTTTAGGATATATCTCAACATTATAATCCTCTATTTTTCTACCAATACCCATTTCTACCTCACCATTCCATATTTCAAGAGAAAGAAGATTTTCACCGTCTTCATCACTATATTCATAGTAATCAACCTCTTCACCTTTAACAGTGCTTACTTCACCTTGTACATATTCTACTTTGGCATCACTACCTTCTTGCATATAATATGTAATTCCTTTATATTCATATACTTTTGGAGCCTCAGTAATGATTGCTACAACCTCTTTATATAAGCATATTTCGACTTCATCGTCTTTTTCTACACTTAACCAGTAAGTTTTTCTAGAATCTTTTAATTTGTACTCTGTCCATCTCCAACCATGATCATTGAATTTTAATATACCTTTTACTTCATAATCGACTTCTTCAATAGAAACTATATCTCCGACCCTCATATTAAAAACTGTCAATTCACTACTTTCAGATTCCATCTTAGCAGTTTTATTAGCTCTAGATATGTTTTTAATTCTATCAATAAATCCCATTAATATTCACCTCCTTAATCACATCCAACTAATATTATCATATATCTTATTATTATAAAAGATATATTGCAAAAATTATATTATTTTGCTGAAAATATGTCTTTATTGATAAATTACTATTGAACTTTATATGCTATAATGTATATAATAAAGAAAGTTAACTCACCAATAATAGTTAACATGCAGTACTTTATTAATAGCACTAAACACAAAATATAAGGAGGTTATTATAAATGGAAATTAAACAAAGAATTGAGAGTTTCATGCTAGACATGAATTTACTCTATGAAGAATTAGATGAAAGCACATGGAAAATTGAAGATGATTTATCACATATAGATAATATCGTAGTCAAATTAGTAGAACCTATAGTTTTATTTAGAGTCAAAATCATGGAACTACCTAAGAACAATAAAGAAGAGTTCTATAGAACTGTCTTAGAATTAAATGCTAATGATTTAGTTCATGGTGCTTATGCTATTGAAAATGACAGCTTGGTTATGATAGATACTCTACAAGCAGAAAATCTTGACGAGAATGAATTTCAATCAACTATAGACAGTATTGGTCTAGCTCTAATACAACATTATGATTTATTAGCTAAATTTGCAAACTAATAACTTTAACATAGAAAATATCAAGGGAGGTAACATATAATGGGTATATTTAATCGTATAAGTACAGTATTTAAATCAAATGTAAATGATCTAATTTCAAAAGCTGAAGATCCTGAAAAAATGTTAAATCAATTAATAATTGACATGGGTGAGCAGTATAATGAGGCAAAAGGTTCTGTTGCATCAGCTATAGCTGATGAGAAAAAATTAAAGAAAGCTTTAGATGAAGAAGCTGCAAAAGCTGCACAATGGGGTAAAAAAGCAGAATTAGCTGTAGCTAGTGGTAATGATGCTCTAGCTCTTCAAGCTCTAAATAGGAAAAAAGAATATGATGACCTTGTTGCACAATATCAAACTCAATGGCAGGCTCAAAAAAATGCAACTGATAACTTAAAAGCTGGTTTAAGAGATTTAAGTAATAAGATAGAAGAAGCTAAACGTAAAAAAGGTTTATTGATTGCTAGAACCAAACGAGCAGAAGCTCAGAAATCTATCCAAAAAACTATGTCAAGTGTAAATGATTCAAGTGTTTTTGATACTTTTTCTAGAATCAGTGAAAAAGTCGATACTATTGAAAGTGAAGCTGAAGCAACTACAGAATTAAATAGTTATATGGCTAACGATGATCTAAACAGCCAATTTGCTGAACTAGAAAATTCAGATACCGAAGTAATGGATGAACTTGCTGCATTAAAGGCTAAACTAGGCAAATAACAATATATAATCTTAATCAATAATTATGGGGCTATAGATAGAATTCAATTCTAACTATAGCCCCATTAATATTATTCTTGTCCATAAAATATAGTGTTCAATTCATTTTTTATTTTGTCTATTATACATTTAACTAGTTTATCTTGTAGATCTTGTTCTTTTAAGTTAAATAAATGTTTATCAATTTCAAAATCATCATTTCTCATTTTGGTATAATATATATTTTCTTTTGGTAAATTAAAATCGACCAACTCACAACCCGACTTATTATCATCTGAAATAAACTCTTGTATGGATTTTATGCTATTATCATTATACCGTTTTCTTCCATTAATATCTCTGTTGAATCCTCTCACCCTATAATCTAGAGTGACCATATCTGAATCCAATTCTTCAAGCAAATAATCAATAACCACTAAAGGGGATATTTCACCGCAAGTACTAACTTCAATATCTATTCTTACAACAGATATATCACTATGATTATTATTTTCTGGATAAGTATGTACAGTAATATGACTCTTATCTAAATGTCCTACTACATGCCCATTATTAGGTATGATATTTCCTCTGTTGCAAGAATCATCAACCTTGACGACTGGTATCTGCCCTTCTGAAATCAACAAATTGACACTGGCACCTTGTGGATCATAATCCTGCTTTGCTATATTTAATATATTAGCACCAATCATACTAGTAACTTTCCTAAGCACTTTTGTTAAATTATCTGCACTATATCTACAATTGATATAATCTATATATTGTTCTTTCAACTCATTACCATCTATATAATAAATATTATAAAAATTCATATTGAGAGTTTTAGTCAAGTTATTAAAACCATATAATTTATATTTTTTATCCAATCAAATGCCCTCTCTCTAATGTAAAGCTAAACATGTTAAATACTTTGCTTTTTCTTATTTTTTTGTACTATGTATATATATCCCATCCCTACAAGAGCACCTAATATATGACCTAATTCTGAAATATTATTAGTCACAAATATTCCATTATATATTTCTTTAGCCAAGAATAATATAGCTATGAAGATAAATGTAAGAGGAAGTTTTCCATCTTTCATATTAGTGAAGGAAGTTAATACTATCATCATGAATACAATACCACTAGCTCCTAATATTCCACTATTAAAAATAATAGCTTGAAAGAATCCAATCACTATAGTTGTTACAATAATTAATATTAAAATTGTTTTTGAAGAATATTTCTCTTCAAGCATTGGTCCTATCAATAGAATTAAAGTAATATTCCCTAACAAATGATCTATAGAAGCATGTCCCAAAGGCCATAATATCATCTGAATCATACTGATTAAAGAAAATCCCCCTCTATAAACAAATAACGAATTAATAATATCCAAAGGTATAATTTGGTCAATAAAGAAAATTGCTGTTGCTAGCAAAGAAAATGTTAGTACCACTGGTGAGTTATATTCTATTTTGTTTAATATATTTTTCAAGTTACTCCTCCTCGTAATTTCATATACCATTGTTATTATTATAAACATTTATGTAAGTTCCTGCAACATATTCTTAATTTATGCCATTAATAATCTAAAAAGAAAGAGAGCATATCACACCTTGATATACTCTCTTTTATCTTTAATTATTTCAAACATAATCTGTTAATAATTTCCTCATTGGGCATAGCGGGTATAGCACCCTTTTTGGTAGTTGTAATTCCTCCTGCTGCATTAGCAAACAACAAAATTTCATCCAATTCTTCTTTTTGCAGCATTTGAATATCTGTTAAATCTTTATTCCTGATTTTGTAATGTACTGCTCCTAAAAAAGCATCGCCAGCTCCAGTTGTATCAACGGAGTTCATTTTAAATGATTTTATGAATCCTGATACATTTTTATTTGAATAATAGGAACCTTTATCCCCCATGGAAATCAATACAAGGGAAACACCCATCTCCTTAATCAATTTTACACACTCATCCATATCTGTTATACCAAAAAGAAATTCCATTTCTTCTTCAGATATTTTTACTATATCAGCTAAAGGCATCACTTTTAGAATCTCTTCTTTTGCAACCCTATAATCTTTCCAGAGAGCTTCCCTATAATTAGGGTCATAGCTGATAATTTTGCCCTTTTTCTTAGCATACTCCACTGCTATTATTGTTGCACTTTTGCAGGGTTCATCAGTTAAAGATACTGAACCAAAATGAAACATATTGCAATTATCAATTAATTCTTTATTTATTTCCTCTTTTGTAAGCATCATATCTGCACCAGGTTTTCTGTAAAAACTAAAAGACCGCTCTCCCTGTTCACTTAGATGTACAAAAGCCAATGTTGTATGCACATCTTTTGACATAACAAGTCCACTAGCATTTATATTAACATCTTCTATTACTTTCTTTAGAAAGCATCCAAACTGGTCATAACCCACTTTTCCTATAAATCCTGTTTTTCCACCAAGTCTAGCATTCATAGCTAATACATTTGCTGGAGCTCCGCCTGGATTCTGTTCAAAAATAGGCAATTTCTTTTCACCGTCTTCAACTGGTGTAAAATCTATGAGAAGTTCTCCAATGGCAACTACATCATACATATTAATTCTATCCTTTCTTATTCTGCCCTAACAACAATACAATCCTATTTGATACGAACGACTGCCTTAACAACATCAGCCTTATTCTTAACGCTTCTATCCATTGCATTTTGAATATCATCAAATTCAAATATATCTGTTACTATATCCTCAGGGTTTATTTTTCCGCTAGCTACAGCATCAATTGCCATAGGATAAATGTGACGATATCTAAATACTGTCTTAAATGTTACTTCTTTATCTAACGCTAAACTCATTTCCAAATTCATTATACCAGTTTTACCATAACCTACCAATACTATGTTAGATCCTTTTCTGACCATATGTATTATTTGATTAGTAGTAATTTCTGTACCAGCAGTTTCAATTGCCAAATCACAGCCTTTACTATTTGTAATTTCCATAACCTTTAAGACTGCATCTGTCTTTGATGCATTTATTACATGTGTAGCTCCTAATTCAAGAGCCTTGTCCAAACGTTTTTGCATTATATCCACAACAATAATATTGGTTATTCCTCTAATTTTCAGTGCCATTATTGTCACTAATCCTATTGCTCCAGCACCAGTAATTACAGCAGTTTGACCTGGCAGTGCTTCACCTTGATTTACAGCATGAATTCCAACAGCTAGTGGTTCTATTAATGCTCCTGCCATTGTACTCACATTATCCGGTAATTTAAAGCATAAATCAGCATCATGAGCAACATATTCCTGAAACACTCCATCATATGGTGGTGTAGCAAAAAATTCTACATCAGGGCATAAATTATATCTTCCAGTTTTACAGAATTCACATTTTCCACATGTTTTACCTGGTTCCAAAGCTACATGATCTCCTACCTTCAAGTTAGTAACTTTTTTACCTACTTCCACAACTACACCACCAGGCTCATGACCTAATACAAAAGGTGGTTCCACTATATAATTTCCAATACGTCCATTCTCATAATAATGTAAGTCTGAACCGCATATTCCTACATATTCTACCTGAATTAACACTTCTTCGTCCTTTACTTTTGGAATTGGACGTTCTTCATATCCCATTTTCCCAATTCCATTCATCACAGCTACTTTCATTATTCCTTCCATCCTGCTACCTCACATACTTTCTTTATTAGTAATAGTCATTTTACATATTTTTATTCTTATACTGCAACAGCTTTTGACTTACGATTTTTTTGAATACAGTCAAATGCAACTGCAAATAACAAGACAATACCTTTTGTTACCATTTGAACATATTGGCTTACATCAAGTAGAACTAAGCCATTACTAAGCACACCAATAATCAGCACACCTGCAACTACATTTGAAATCTTTCCAAATCCACCATTAACACTAACACCGCCTAGTACAACTGCCGTCAATACATCAAATTCAAAACCTTTACCTGCTAAAACTTGTCCAGAATTGGTTCTTGAAAGCATAACAATTCCTGCAATTCCTGCAAAAAGCCCTGATAATGAATACACTAGATATTTAACTCTCTTTACATTGATACCAGATAATTTTGCAGCTTCTTCATTACCACCAACAGCATAAAAGTATCTACCGAAGTATGTTTTATTTAAAACAAATGCTCCAATTGCTAAAATTATGATTGTGATAATAACTGGTATAGGTATTGGTCCCACATATCCTTGTCCCAATTTAGAAAAATATTTAGGAAAACCAAAAATAGGTATACCTTTGCATATTATGTAAGCAATACCTTCTATTATTGTCATTGTACTCAAAGTAACAATCAAAGGCGGCATCTTAAGATTAGCTATGATCCAGCCATTAACAAAACCAATAGAAACACTCATAACAATTGCAATAAGGCAGGCTATAACAGGATGTACCTCTGCATTAACCATTAACCAAGCAGTAACTATATTTACTAATGTTATTTGCGATCCAATTGAGAGGTCTATCCCTCCAAGCAATAGTACAAAAGCCATACCTACTGCAGCAATCCCTAACATAGATACCTGACGAGCGATATTAAACAAATTTGATGGGATAAAAAATGCCTTTGATGTTACACTAAAAAAAACAATCAACAATATAAGAACAGCAAAAATTCCATATTTCTTGAATACAGCTATAAAGTTCATGACATTATTCCTTTCCTTTCACACTTGATGCAAAACTCATAATCTTTTCTTGGTTAAAATCATCTTTATCCAACATACCTGTTATTTTACCTTCCGCTAGAACAATGATTCTATCTGACATTCCCATTATTTCTTCCATTTCAGATGAAATTAATAAAATGGTTTTTCCTGATTCAACTAATGTATTAATTAATTTATAAATTTCATATTTAGCACCTACATCTATCCCTCTAGTTGGTTCATCAAGTATAATCAAATCAGGATTAGAAGCCAGCCATTTTGCAATAATAACTTTTTGCTGATTGCCTCCGCTTAGATTCTTGACTAACTGTTCAGTATTAGGTGTCTTTATATTAAGTTTACTTTTATATTCGTTGGCTATACGATTTTCATCTTTTTTATCTACTACTGATAACTTTGATATTCTGTTAAGAATTGCCATACTAATATTGCCTCTGATATCAATATCAAGCATTGCACCTTGGTTTTTTCTATCTTCTGGAACAAGTGCAATACCATAATCAATTGCTTCTCTAGGCGTTTTGGGAGATATTTCTTTCCCTTTAAAAGTTATTCGTCCTTTTGCTTTTGGTTTTATACCGAAAATCAACTCTGCAAGCTGGGTTCTTCCTGAACCAATCAATCCTGCAAATCCTAAAACTTCTCCACGTTGTATTTGAAAAGAAATATCTTTAAGTCCATTCCCATATAAATTTTTTACATCCAGCAGTATTTCATCTTTAACTACTGGCGGGCGAGAAGGATATGTTTCTTTCAACTCACGCCCAACCATAAGTTTTACTAGCTCATTGATATTTGTTTCGTTGGTATTTAATGTTTTTATTTTTTGGCCATCTCTCATAACGGTTACTCTATCCGTCAATCTAAAAATCTCGTCCATTCTGTGTGAAATATAAATTATGGTAACACCAGCTTCTTTTAACTTGTCCACTATTAAATACATGGATTCCACTTCTGACTTAGTCAAAGGTGCTGATGGCTCATCCATAATAAGAATTTTAGCTTTTTGAGACATTGCTTTAGCGATTTCAACAATTTGTTGGTATCCAACTGTCAAATTACTAACTAACTCATTAGGATCAATATTGATATCAAATTGTTTGAATATCTCTTTAGATTTATCAACCATTGCTTTTTTATCAATTATTATTCCTTTTTTTCTTATAGCTCTACCTAAAAATATATTCTCAGCTACTGATAATTCACCAACAATGTTAAATTCTTGATATATTACAGCAACTCCACTTTCTTCTGATAATTTTGGTGTCATAGATGAAAATTTCTTACCATCTACGATTATTTCACCACTATCAGGAATTACTGCTCCAGTACATGTTTTAATTAATGTAGATTTACCTGCACCATTTTCACCTACTAGAGCATGAATTTCACCTTTTGCAACCTTAATAGTAACATCATTCAAAGCCACTACTCCAGGATAAGTTTTAATAATATGATTAAGTTCCAAAATTGTGTTTGTAATATCCATTATATCTACCTCACGTAAACATTTTAATATGTATGTTTATTTATAATACTCATCAATATTTTCAGTTGTTACGGTAAAAGTAGTACGATATACTTCTTTTTCTACAGATTCACCTGCAACAAGTTTTTCTAACCAGCTATATATTTCTTTTGCAATGGCATCACCATCACCTGTAATAAGAACAGACATCCTGTTTGCTTCATTGTTCTTGATTGCTTCCAATTCTTGATCTGTTGCATCAGCAGCGAATACACCTATTTTATCTGTTAATTTGCCAGCTGCTTTAATAGCTTCATTGGCACCAACTGCACCACCACCACCTATACAAGCAACTACTTGTACATCTGGATTAGCTTGAAAGATTGTTTCCATTTTTGTCATACCTTCAGTAGGATTAATTGCACTTGTCTTAGCTACAATAGTAGCATTTGGTGCATTCTCTTTTAATGCATCAACTATACCATTACCTCTTTCTAGAAGAATTGGGATTTGAGGATAATCTAATACTGCAACTTCACATACACCGTCATGAACATCGTTTATCCATTTAGCGGCTTGTTCACCAATGATCTTACCTAATTCATAATTATCAATTAACCAAACAATATCTGCATTTTCTAAATTTTCATCCCAGCTGTATACTTTTATACCAGCTTCTCTAGCATCAGAAAGTACTTGTTCTACTGCATTTACATCTACAGGATGAATAACAATTACATCAACATCATTAGAAATAAAATTCTCTACTTGTTCTATTTGTTTTGATGCATTATTGCCACAATCCAAATATGTCATGCTACCACCATCTGCTTCAACCAACCCTTTTAATGATTCACATGAACTTGACCAAATCTGATTACTTAGATCTTGAACTGTCATACCAACTGACATACCAGATTTTTCAACATTTTCAGTCTCTGTTTCACTATTGCTTTTCTTTTCTTCTTTACTACACCCAGCTATCATTGTCATAGCCAATGCCATCGTTAATACCACCAATAAAATCTTTTTCATAATAAATTTCCTCCAAGACATTTGTATTTTGTTTATTAAACTCTTTAATTAAGTATCTACATAATATCACCTGCTTATATTTCTGTCAATAGTTTATTGTATTTTTTCATAATAATAGTTTTTATTATCGTGTTTTTCCCATCAATATACACAAATAAAAAACCAGCATATTATTCAATTGCTGGTTTTTTGCACAATACTTATATTAATTGATTTATACAGTACATAAAAATGCTTCAATATGCTGTAATGCTGCTCCTAGAGCTGATGCTTCTACACGATAACGGCAAGGCTTAATATATGACGCATCTATTTCAAACGTATTTAGCATTGCTACCTCTTCTTTCAATCTTGAAATATACGGTTCAATATGACTACCCACATACCCTCCTAAGATAATAGTACAATCAAATATCATTCGTAAGTTATTTATTTCTATCGCCAAACAAGATAGATATTGATTCAATAGCTGTTTGAATTCATTATTTCCATTTTCAATTTCTTCAAAAAAAGTTTCTAATTTCCCATCTGTATGTTTTGATAATGTTTTAGCAGAACAATAAACATCTACACATCCTCTTTTACCACAATAACATTCACTGCCATTTGGAATTAGAGTCATATGTCCAAACTCACCACCTCTTAAATTATCTCCTAAGTATAATTTATCAGTAATAGAACTCTCATTTAAGTATGACTGTGCATCTACAATAATTGCACCTCCTACACTATTACTTAGAGATAGATATACTGCATTAAAACACTTATCATAATGATACATTTCTGCGAATCCTGAAGCATTGGCATCATTGACTAGAATACATGGGTATGGAATGAATTCAGTAAATCTATCGGTTTCAATGTTAGTCAAATTAAGAGCATGAGAAAAAAGAATCTTATTGTTCCTTGTATCAACAATTCCTGGAATTGAAATACCAACTCCTAAAAATTTTTTATCGGAACCGATTTCACTATTTTTAAATTCAAGTGCTATAGCAGCCATTTCTTTATAATATTCCCTATTATTGAAAAATGGCTTATAAACACGTTTATGTTTTAATACATCCCCTGATAAATCTGTTAATACAACCCCAATATGATTTTGAGTAATATCGATGCCCAAGGCATAATGTAAGTTTCTTACTGGTGCAATAGCAATAGCCTTTCTGCCCCCTGTTGATTGAAATTCACCAACTTCATCTACTAGACCTTGTTTCATCAATTCATTTATATTTTGCAGAACAGTCGGCATACTAATACCTAACTCCGATGAGATATCCGGCTTTGATACTCGGTCATATTTGTTGAGATATCTAAAAATTCTATTCCGATTAATCTTTTTTACCTCTACATTACTTGCTCTTTTTTTTATCATATTATCCCATCCTTATAACTTTATTAAAGTATTTACATTAGTAGTATTGTATCATTTTATCAAAACTTATACAAGCAATACTTTTCATAAAAAAAGTTCCCAACAATAAATGTTAAGAACTTAAACTGCTTCTATTGTGCTACAATCTCTTCATAGCTATTGATAGTATATTCTCTTCCTTCTTCAGTTAATTTAAAAATTCCATTAGTCTCAATAATATAATTATTATTTTTTAATCTTATTGTAATACGTTCTATAAAATCCTTCTGCCAATTCAAATGATTACATATACTTACGATACCATTTTCTATATACTCATTTTCATTACCTTCATGATTGTAAACATGGAATAACATTGTTTTTGCAGCAAAATCAATTTCTTGATATTTACGTCTTCTGATTATAGTTATTATTCCTCGTTTTGGTGCAAAAACGAATACTAACATAAAAGTTAAACCCGTAACAGCTGCCATACAACCTGCAATAGATACATCAAAAAATTCAGCTACCTGATACCCTACAACAGCATTAACTGCGCCAATGAAAGCACTTAATCCTAACATCTTTTTAAGATTATCTGTTATTAGATAAGCAGAGACAGGTGGTCCAACCATAAATGCAATCACTAGTATAGACCCAACTGCTTCAAAAGCTCCTACAGCAGTAACTGAAACAGATGTCATCAACCCATAATGAACCAGAATAGGTGAAAATCCTAGAACAGCTGCAAGTCCTTTATCAAAAGTAGCTATCTTCAACTCTTTAAAAAATACTATTACCAATACTAGATTTATCAACAATATAGTTCCCATTGAATAAATTGCTTTTGCACCTATGTCTATTCCACCTACAACCATTCTGTTAAAAGGTGCAAAAGCCAATTCACCTAAAAGTACTGAATCTGTATCTAAATGAACTGAACTAGCATACTTGGAAACAATAATGATCGCAATACTAAAAAGTAGTGGAAAAACAACTCCTATAGCCGAATCTTCTGATAGTAGCTTAGTGGAATTAAGAAGTTCAACTAAGTATACCGTCAACAATCCAACTACTGCAGCACCTATTATCAGCAAAGGGGAACTCAAATCAAATACAATAAAATATGCTCCTACGATTCCTAATAATATTGTGTGGGTTATAGCATCTGACATCATAGCCATTCTTCTAAGAACTAGAAATACACCTGGAATAGAACAAGCTACTGCTACTATTACTGCTATTATTTGAATCTCTAATTGTGGTGTCATATCTATTCCCCCTTAACGATCATACAATCTTTTTTATTATTATATTCTTTCATCTTTCGCCAAAACAATCCTCTATTAGGTGCAAATAAAATGCTAATTATTACAATTATACTTATTACTAATACTATAGATGGACCTGTTGGCATATTTTCTATTGATGAACTTATTATGGTTCCTAATATTCCGCTTACTGCACCAAAGATAGATGCAAGTATAACCATTATGGAAAGTTTATTCGTCCATTGCCTAGCCGCAACACCTGGAGCTACTAACATGGCACTCATTAAAATGACTCCTACTGTTTGTAGTCCAATAATTATCGTTGTTACAATTAAACTAGCTAATAAAAAATCTATTTTCTTAGTAGAAATGCCAATACTTCTTGCAAATTCGTAATCAAACGAAATTATCTTCAACTCTTTCCAGAATATAATCACCAATGTAATAACAACTACTCCGGCAATAAATATTATTTTAACATCCCTGCTTAGTAAAGTGGACGCCTGACCGAAGATAAAATTCTCGAGTCCCGCTTGATTAGCATTGGGGATTTTTTGAATATATGTCAACAACGTTAATCCAATACCAAAAAAAACAGATAGTACAAGTGCTAGAGCTGAATCGAATTTAATTCTTGAATGTTTATCAATTAACCCAACTAACCATGTAGCTAATAATCCTGTGATTAATGCTCCTATCAAAAGGACCAATGTATTTTTACTCCCACTAATAATAAATGCAAGAGTTATTCCTGGTAATGCTGCATGTGATACTGCATCCCCTAATAAACTCTGTTTTTTGAGTACTGCGAAACTTCCAACTACACCGCTTATTATCCCAAGCAACGCAGAACCTAATGAAACTATTTGTAATGTGTAATCTGTAAATATCATTCTGAAATCAACCATAAACATTACCTACCTTTTAACAATTTACCAGTACTGTGATATGTTTTGATTAGATTCTCTTCTGTGAATACTTGTGCAATTGGTCCACATGCTATCAACTGGATATTAAGAAGAGTTACCCAATCAAAATACTCTTTTACTGTTTGCAAATCATGATGAACAACTATTACCGTTTTTCCTTGTTTTCTCATACCTTTCAATATATCCACAATAGCTCTTTCTGTCTTGGCATCCACTCCTTGGAACGGTTCATCCATAAAATATATATCCGCATCTTGAACTATTGCTCTTGCTAGAAAAACACGTTGCTGCTGTCCACCTGACAATTCACTTATTTGTCTGTTAGCAAAATTTTCCATACTTACTTTAACCAAAGCTTCCATAGCTAATTTTTTTTCTTTCCCACCAGGTCTCTTGATCCAACCTATATGACCATATCTTCCCATCAAAACTACATCTAAAACAGTTGTTGGGAAATCCCAATCTACACTTCCTCTTTGTGGAACATAACCTATATTTTTTCTTTGTTGCCTATAAGAACGTCCATTAAAAAGTGTACTTCCAGAAATGGGTTTTATCAAATCAAGCATAGCTTTAATCAATGTCGACTTTCCAGCACCATTTGGTCCTATTATCGCCATTAAAACTCCTTTTGGAATTCTTAGATCAATATCCCAAAGTACTGGCTTCACTTGATATGCTACTGTCATATCTTCAACTTCTATCACATAATTATCTGTATTAACCATATAATTACCCTCTTTTTTTATTAATGTATTTTATTTTAGTGCATCAACTATAGTATCTACATTGCTTTTTACCGTTCCTATATAGGTTTCTGCTTCTGTTCCTTCACTTCCCAATGAATCAGAGAAAAGCTCTCCACCTATTTCTACTTCAAACCCTCTTGCTTTTACTGCTTCTTGTAGAGCTTCAACATTCTTTTTAGGAACTGATGATTCAATGAATATAGCACTTATTTCATGTTCAACAATAAAATCTGCCAATTCTCTTACATCTGATGTACCAGCCTCAGAAGCTGTTGAAATCCCTTGTAACCCTTTAACTTGGAACCCATAAGTATTTCCAAAATATTCAAAAGCATCATGAGCAGTAATCAATATTCTTTTACTTTCTGGTAACTCATCAACTCTAGTTTTAACATATTCATGTAGTTCATCTAACTCATTTAGGTAAGCCTCATAATTTTCATTATATGTGTCTTCATTCTTTTCATCAAAATCCACAAGACCATCTCTGACTACTTTTGCAGCATCTTTCCACAGCAGAACATTAAACCATATATGTGGATCATGTAAATCATTTTCACTTACTATTAAATCCTTTTCATCAATGCCTGACGCTATTTCAATAACTAATTTTTCATTACCATTAAGATTTTCAAAAACTTCACCCATCTTACCTTCAAGATGTACCCCATTATAGACAACCATATCAGCATTCTGCATCAGTGATACATCTCCTGCACTTGCCTTATATAGATGAGGGTCAACTCCTGGTCCCATCAGACCCCTAACTGCTACATTATCTCCACCAATTATCTTAACTAAATCAGCTATCATAGTAGTAGTTGTAACTATATTATATTTTCCATCAACTTTTGATACTTTTTTGCTATTACTACAAGCAGTTACTCCTACAGATAATACTAAAACCAAAAACATAATAAATAAATTTTTTTTCATATAATCTAACCTCCTAATTATAATTTGTTCCCAATTAATCATCTAGCTTAGGTATATAGCTTCCATGGGGACATTGTTCAGGTTTTCCTAAAAATTCATAAAGTCGTTCTTCTAATAAAAATGACGTTACATGTTCTAATTTTTCAGCTTCTTCATGTACTTGTTCCCAAGTATATCCTAGTTTTTCATATAAGAAATACTCCCATATCCTATGAATTCTTATTAATCTTATTCCTATATCTCTACCTTCTTTAGTCAATTTACATCCCTTGTATGGAATGTATTCCACCAAATCTTTATTAACCAGCTTTTTAATTGTTTCATTTACAGTTTGTGGTGTATGACCTAATTTTTTTACAAGTTCACTATTACTTAGATATTCTTTTGTATTTTTATCTTCTAGGACTGATATTACTTTAATATAATCCTGCTCTGCTCTATTTAACATTTCATCACCTCTTAATTGTTAAGGTTAACCTTAACACTTGTTAATAATATTATATACTTATTGATAATGAAAGTCAATATCATTTTAATAATAAAAAAAATTATTTTTATTTAGGGAATCTTTTTAATTGATTTCTATCAAACGTCCATTCTGGAGTATTGATCGTTTCATCATTAAGATTATACCAAGGACTTTGACTATTATTATTGTTACACAACACTTGTATATCTTGTGCAGGCATATAACTCTGAGCTAACATAAATACTTTATCACCTGTATCTTTATTGACTGCCATATCAATTACTATGACTGCATGTCCAGGGCTTCCACCTTTGATGAAAACATCACCTATCTGCATATCATTCAATTCTATATCATCAAGCTCTTGAGAAAGAGATAATGTACCCGCATATATAAACACATACTCCATATATTCAAAAAAGTCTTTGTAAGTATTGGATGGTTGCTTCTTCTTGACATATTCTGTTTTATTACCATCTACTTTGATTCGGTATCCATCTATCCATTTGCTATAATCAACCCTGAAACCATTTGTAAAATTGAAATGTATCTTATCATAATAACCCTGACCAAATAGATATTCTCCTCTTAGCCTCATAATTGCATCAGCACATTGCTGTAGATTCTTATCTCCAATATCCATATCAATAACTGCTTCATAGACATTCATTTTGTCTTTTATATTTCCATTATAGTATTCAACTTTTGAACCATGTGGTTTTAGTGGAAGTGTTCTTAAATATTCTCCAAAAGATTGTTCTTCTACTTTTACCCTTTCATAATTAGTGGGTACATTGAATCTCTCTTGAACATTATTACCCTCTGGATTAATGAGTTGAACTTCTTCACTATCTACTTCAACAATGTCTATGGTATTATCACTATTTTTTTTATCTTTTTCCTCTATATTCAAATCATTATTCTCTTCTATTATGCCTCCTACCATTTGTGGATTATCTTCTGTTTTTTCATTGTCCATAGCACAACCTGTTATCAATGTTATTAACACTACTAAAATAATATACTTCTTCATATTACAATCCTCCTGATTTTTGATGATATATAGGTTCAATATATAGAACTATTAATTAATCTCTATTATATTATAATTCGCTATTAATTCAAACACTAATACATAACTACTTGATATTAACACCTCTACTCCATGGATTTTAAAATATGGTAATAAGAAAAAAGCTCTCAACAATCATTGTCAAGAGCATTCTATTTATTTAACTATTCTCCTGCTACAGACAAACCGCTAATTTTTAAAGATGGTGAACCAACATATCCTCTACTAGGCATTATGAATTCTAAGTCATTTCCTATGTCTTCTATATTTTTCAGCATATCTATATAATTACCCGATATAGTAATTTGATTGACTGGTCTGTTGATTTTACCTTGACTTATTTCATAACCATAAGCAGAAACAGAAAAGTCACCTGAAATGGTACTCAATCCTGAATGTAGACCTTGTACATCAATAATTAATATACCTTCTTCTATACTTTCGATTAACTCATTTAAGCTTTTTCTACCAATTTCTATATACATGTTAGTAGGAGCAATATCTATTGGTGAATTGTAAGATGGTTTGTATGCATTACCTGTAGCCTCTACCCCATCTTTAACCGCTGTTTTAAGATTATGGAAATAAGTTTTTAGAATACCTTTGCTAACTAATTTCTTATATTTGCTCGCTACTCCTTCTGCATCAAATGGTCTAGTGGATACTCCACCCTTCATAAAAGGATCGTCTACAATGGTAATTGATGAATCAGCTATCTTTTCTCCAATCTTTCCTTTTAATAGTGATAAATCTTTATGTATATTATCTGCCGAAAAAATAGGCGCAAACGCCTGTAGAATTTTAGCTGCAACATCAGATCTAAGGATAACCGGATATTTTCCCGACTTCATCTGTGTTGCCCCAAGCATTGATAACGCTTCATCTACGACTTCTGTAGCTAACTTTTTTCCATCTAATTTTTTTAGATTATCAACAACTTCATATCTAAAAGCTGATTTTATATCTTCATTTTCTTTTACATTCACAAATGCAACAGTTTCTACTCGGTTTGATTTGTATTCAAGATTAAGCCCTTTTGTATTACTGATCATTGTACGATAAGTGACCTCATTAAGTATGTTGTAAGGCATTGCAACAACTCTTTTATCCATTTCAAATGCATTTTTTTCTGTTTGTATCAAATAATCTATTTTTTCCTGATTAGTGTTTTTTTCACAATCCCTATTATAAGTATTTATATCTTTATATTCCTTGGAACCCCCAAAAATTATATCTACGTCATCATTATCAATTATCTCAGCATTCTCCATAGCTTCATTTATCAACATATTAACACAGTCTTCATCTAATTTTTCTGTATATGAATAACCCATTTTATCATTATATAATCCCCTAAATGAAAGTCCTTCTTCTACAGAATTCTCAAAGCTGTTAACTTCGCCTTTGAATACCTTCACACTAAGCCCTTTTTTATTAAGAATATATACTTCCATTTCTCCGAATCCTGCTTTTTTACCTTTATCAAATAGCATTTTAATAATTTTCTTATTATCCATTATTTATCACCATCCCTTCCACCTACAGTCATTTTGCTTATTCTAATAGTAGGTTGACCTACATTGACTGGTATGCTACCACTAATAGAACCACACATACCTTGCCCATGATCCATATTATTACCAACCATATCAATTTTTCCAAGAACTTCTATTCCAGTACCAATCAACGTAGCTCCACGAACAGGTCTATCTATCTTTCCATTCTTGATAATATAACCTTCTGTTACAGCAAAATTGAATTCACCTGTTGATGGATTAACAGAACCTCCGCCTAAGCTTTTAGCGAACAACCCATATTCAGTGTTGGCTATTATCTCTTCTCTTGTTGACTTACCTGCTGCAATATATGTATTAGTCATTCTTGAAGTTGGAGCATAACGGTAGGATTCTCTTCTACCTGAACCTGTAGACTCCATATTCATACGAAGTCCATTTAGTTTATCTATCATATAACCTTTTAGAATACCATTTTCTATTAATACGTTTTTCCTAGCCTCTGAACCTTCATCATCTATATTTATTGAACCCCAAGCATTAGGTATGGTTCCATCATCAATTGCAGTAACTAATTTGGAAGCAACCTGTTCACCAAGTTTATCTGCAAATACGGATGATTTTTTAGCTACACTTGTAGCTTCTAAGCCATGACCACAAGATTCATGGAATAATACTCCACCAAAGCAATTATTAATTATTACTGGCATTTTTCCACTAGGGCAATAATCGGCTAGTAACATTGTTTTTGCCATTCTAGCTGAATCTTCAGCATAAGCTTTTGTATCAATATTATCAAAAAGTTCATAACCCATATGTGCTCCTGGACCATGTATACCAGTTTGCATTTCTCCATTTCTAGAGGCTATAGATTGAATCATAATTCTTGTACGTATTCTGTTATCTTCTGCGAAAACACCTTCAGTATTAGCAATAAGTACATTTTGATTATGATCCAAGTATTGTACCTTCACTTGTGAAATAAGAGGATCATATCCTTTTGCCGCTTCATATGCTAATCTCATCAAATCTACTTTATTACCTTTTGATATTGAGCTTGGCATGATTTTAATTGGATGTATATTATTTAATTCACCTTGATTAAAATTAAGTACTCTATTACTATACCTCACACCTTTAATTACTGATGCTGCTTCTTTTGCCACTTTTATTAGATTATCTTTAGCCCGATTATTAGTATAAGCATAAACACAGTTCAATCCATTAAATATTCTTATCCCCACACCATATATTTTACCTGATACACTCTTCTCAATCTTACCACCTATTAATGATAAATGTGTATCATTTCTGTCTTCAACAAAAATCTCAGCGAAGTCTCCTCCTGTAGAAACAGCTGCTGCCAACACATCTTCAACTAATGCTTTACTTAACACTTAATTCCCTCCTCCTATGAAATCTAAAATTATAATTAATTATTTTAAACCTATAAAGAAATACTGGTAAAATTAATAAATTATATATTTAATATTAACATATATATTAAATTAATGGAAATTTAAGTATATTTTTTTAATTTAATTAAGCCAATCTTTCATTTTAACTTTTATTAATATCGACATAATAATCAAACCTATAAAAAATCCATTTATAGATGTAATAATCAAACTTGCAATCAAAAACTTACCAGTCAATATTCTTTTCACCATCAAGACCAAAATTGTTATTATTGTGACACCACTCCAGTATATCAACTTATTAGCTACTGTATTTTTAACATCCACCTTAGAATTTTTATCTCTCTTATAAACAATAAATAAAAATATAGCTATCAATCCTATAATCGAACTCATATGCTGGAATAAATTGTATGCTGGAAGTCTAATTCCAATAATATCTATAGATTCCTTTAATACCTGAAATTTCTGTACAAAAAAACCACTTGAATGTGTAAATCCATCCCAAAAAATATGAGAAAAAGCTCCAATCAAAGCAGAATATATAAACACAATTATTCTAGTTAAGGAATTTAATTTCCACTTGTATTTGGTAATATAATAGTAATTATTACACAAGGGCTTGGGAAGATTAGTAATCAAAGGTTCTTTTATAATATAATGAAATATATATGCAAGAATCAATATTATAGGCAAATTAAAATATATCTGTCCCAAAAAACTATGTCCAATCGTTCTATAAGGTCTAAAATGTATAAAATACTCAAAATCAGGAGCCATTGACCCAATAACTAATGCAGTAAAATCTACATATTTACTTTTTTTCAAGCCAAAAGGTAAAACAATCGCTGGATGCGATAAAGTAAAAGGCATTATATTCACCATCCTTTTCTTATTTATTCTTGATAAAATTATAACATGGTTAATCTTATACTTCAGTTAAAACTCTATTAAAAAACAATAAGAATATGGCATTTTATCTATATATTATTTCCTATGTTTAAAAAATGAGGTTTTATTATGAAATAAAAAAAGGGCAGATAATAGTTATCTGCCAAATGTGTAATAATTAGTTGAACATTAGCATTAGGTTTTTGAGAATAACCTAATCATTTATAAGACGAATACAATTAATAAAAAGTTTCATCTTTGTAGTGGTAAGTAATGTCAATTAATTTTACATTATGCTTTTAACAATTAAATCTCTAGAATGAATTATTAAAATAATCCAATTAATCTATCATATATATTGAAACGAAAATAAGTATATGATAGAATCTATAAATAAACTCATACTAAAATATTGATTTCATAATAAGAAATGAGCGTGTAATTATGCTAGAAGATAGGATTTTCAAATCCATATTAAAAACAGGAATAGCTTTATCAGCTATATGTATAATCGGTAATATAATATTCAAATTTCCTCTCATCATCAATACAAAATGGATTTTTTTAATAATTATATGTTTCTTGGCATTACATTATGAGACTAAGGAAACCTCAATAAAAGAACGTGTAAAATTTTCATACTTCATATTTATCATTTTGTTCTTTATTCCTGTTGGATGGTTTGATTCAGGTGGAACCGCTAATAATACTATTGCCTATGTATTCATACTTTTAATTTGTATAACCTATCTATTTAATTCCAAAAAAAGAACCATTTTAGTTATTATGTTAATTGCAACTTTTAATGGACTTTACATATTTGAACATATTAGACCTGACTTAATTAATTCTTATTCATCTGATTCACAATTTTGGGACAGACTTCTTCAAATACCTCTTACATTATATGCATCATATTATTTAATCAAACGATTTGCTACTGCATATACTACTGAAAAGAACAAACAAGAAGAATATAGCGTACAGTTAAAAGAAGCTAATCATAAATTACATGCTTTAGCTACTTTTGATTCTTTAACTAATGTTAATAATAGAAGAATTTTTGACGATTATCTACAAGCTATTTTAATTGATGAAGAAATAATTGAAGCTGATATATATGTGGCTCTCTTAGATATTGATAACTTTAAAAAAATCAATGATACATATGGACATCTTATTGGTGATGAGCTATTAGTATCTTTTGCAGAGAAAGCTCGTGAAATCATAATAGCCCCAAATATGTTAGCTAGATGGGGCGGGGATGAATTTGCTATAATATATTTTGGAAACGAAGACATAGTTAAATCTAGAATGAATGATTTATTGCAGACTATACGAAATATTGGAAAAGCCAAAAATCTAGAATCAACAATCAGCATTGGTTTAAGCAGATTAAAGCCTCTAGATACTGTTATAGATATATTGAGCAGAGCTGATTTAGCACTATATGAAGCTAAATCAAATGGTAGGAATCAATTTATACTTAATGATTAAATATATAATTATAGATTATTAACATTCATTCATGATGTCAACAAATTTCCCAACCCTATCCATACAGATTCCATCATTTCGTTTAGAACTATTATCATCCGCTTTTGATACCATCTTAATAATTAATCTATCAAAAAATTTAGCTTTATCTAAATTGATTTTCCCACCAAGATAATCTTTTGCCACTGCCCTATTATATAGTTGTTCTGGGAAACCATTTTTCATTTGTTTTATTGCCTCTTCACCTGTCATGGAACAGGATACATATAATCCTATTTTTTTACTCAATAATATCTGTAGATTATCCATACAGAATTGCCTTACTTTTTTTGAAAGTTGTCCCGCATAGATTGGACCACCTATAATTATCTTATCATAATTGGATAAATCATTAATATTATCCTTTTGTAAATTGATAAAAACTACTTCTTCGTCTAATTTATTTTCTAAAACTTTAGCACATTCTTCTGTAAAACTATATTTCGTCCCGTAAACTATTAAGATACTCATATAAAACCTCCATATTAGTTATTATTGTAGCTACCTTTTTGCAATGCATCTTCCACGGCTTTTTTAATAGTATTACTACTAACTGTTGCCCCAGTTATACCATCCACTTGTAACGATTGTTCATAAATAATTTTATCTATTATAGCTTCTGCTTTCTTGCCTAGACCTGTTTGATGTTCATCAATTGTGATAGTTTTAATGGTATGACTCCTAACTTCTACACTGACACGTGCCTTGACTAATGTAGAATCATGTCCCCCTGTATAGATACCATCTTCTATCATATCAAGCTCAATATTACTTACTTCAACTTCTTTCACATTAATCGATTTAACGACAAAAAATGCTATTATAAGAATAATTAATACTATTAGAAAAACCTTACTGCTTTTCTTTAGAGCTTTCATTAAATCACCTCTTTTTATTTTTTTATTCCATTCATTAGAATATCTAATTGTTGATTAATCAATCTTTCTCTCTGTTCTATTTGAATCTCCCCTTCAATGAGTAATCTTATAGTTAATCCAAAAATTGAAACCCATAAAGCTTGGGCTGTAAGTTCAACATCACATTCTGTAAACTGATTCAATTGGATACCTTTCCTAATGCTATCACACAGTATGTTGATTGATTTTCTATCTTCACTAACACCTTTATGAAGCATACCTGTATATTGTAAAATAGAGGGTTTGTTACTTAAAGTTATTGCTAAGTAATAATCAGAGAACTTCAAAACAGCATTAATATAGCTCATAAATCTCTCTCTGATTTCTTTCTCTGGCTCCTTTTCAGACTTTTTTATCTCTTGTATACTGTTTAATATTCTTCCATAACCTTCTTTTAATAATGTTTCTATAATTTCTTCTTTGTCCTTGAAATAGTGATAAACTATTCCAGGAGAATAATCTAATTCGTTAGTAATTTTTCTTATAGATATTTTATTGATACCCTCTTTTGCCATTATTTCTCTTGCAGTATTCAATATCAATTGCTTTACTTCTTCTTTCTTATTCATTTGCCTTTGTCTACTCATATAATCAACTCTTCCGCATATCTATATTAAACATTATTCAATAATTAAACACTGTTTAATATAATTATATATTTTTATACCCCTATAGTCAATAGCTAGGGGTATAAATTTTATATTAAATCAATTTAATTTTCTATTTCAACTTTTTTTGCAACAAATAGATTGACCAAAGATAAAGTAGCTGCAAAAAAGAATATGTACTGTGGTCCCCATACACTCCATACTATACCACCAAGGAAAGCGCATAAGATGGATACAACATGGTCCATACTGATACCCAGAGATAAAGTTGGTGTAATATCAGATAAATCAACTGCGATTGAACGTAAATATACAGTTTTTACCATTCCCATTTGCATGGACATACGATCTATGATTATTAGACCGTAAGCTAGCATGACCGGCAAACCAACCAGTGTAAACTTCCCAGAAGCAAATCCTGTAGTTAGCAAACCATAAGCAACATATACTCCAATAAATGATATTGCATCAGCATACAGTAGTTTTTTAATACCGAAATGATCTAACCATCTACCAACTGCTGGTATAAAGAAAATACCGATAAAACTACCAATCATTGTTAATATAGCTAATGTATCTGCCTTTTTGCTAAGAATTTCAATTAAAACCCATGGTCCATATACTACCATTATCTGCTTTTGGACACCATGCATTATAGCTAATATATAATAATATTTGTATTCTTTACGAAACAAAAAATTCATTTTTTTCTTTTTCACTAAAGGTTTCTTTAATAATTTGAGCAAATATATAAATAAAACAATAATCACCAGAAATATAGCTGCATCAATGATAAAAATATACTTTATATCCGTGGTAAAGCTAAAAAATCCTGTTCTAAAACCTAAGAATACAATAATAGCTGCAACCATACTAAAAGCAGTAAATACACCTTTGTACTGACCCATTCTTTTTCCTATTTTATCATCATCAATTAAAGAAATTCCAATACTATCTTGTAACGGAAAGAATAAATGCATTCCCATAGAATTGATAAATAGAAATATTAACATTATAGAAAATGTAGGGGTTATAAACCCTAATACTACTATACCCATAAAACTTAATATTTGTGCAATTATTGAAAGTCTAATATCTCCCAAAAATGACAAAGCTGTAACAACAAAAATACATAACATTCCTGGCAATTCTCTAGGAAACTCAATTATTCCACGTTGATAAGCTGTAATGTTATAAGCATCTTTAAAATAATTAGAAAAAATATCATTAGATAAACCAAGTCCAAGTGCGGTTAGTGCTAAAATAATAAAGTATACAACCGTTTCCTTCTTCATGCTAAAAAGTTTCGTCATAATCTTGTCTCTCTTCCTATGATTTAATTAAGATATGTTCATAATGTTATCATACAGTTTGTATATAAATATTTTAATGATTATATCATAAATCCATATAATAATAAACATAAAAAAAGGTTGAGAAACTCTAAATAGTTCTGAAAGTCACAATAAACTTTGCTCCTCCATTGTCATTATTGGAGACTCTGATTTGTCCACCATGTTTATTGATAATGGATTTGGTTATGGTCATACCAAGACCTGTACTACCACTTTTCCCTTTATAGAACCTATCAAATAAATGCTTTAAGTCTTCTTTACTGAAACCATCTCCATCATCACTGATAACAATATGACATGAATCTTGTTCTTGTTTAACAGCAATATCTATATTAGATTCTGAGTGTCTAATACAGTTTGATAGTATATTGATGAATCCTTGAATCAACTTATCTTCATCTGCATATATGTTAACCCTATCTTCTATATCTAGCTTGACATTAATAGATTTCTTAGCTGATAATCCATAGACTTTTTTAACTGCATTTCCTATTAATTCTTTTAGATCAACCACCTTCATCTCAAAAAATTCATGAGTAGTTTCTAATTTAGATAGAAATATTATTTGCTCAACTAGTTTTTTTAATCTTAAACTTTCATCAATAATGGTATCAAGAGCCTCTTCAGTATTATCAAAAACTCCATCTTTCAGTCCCTCTGCATATCCACTAATAGATGTCAAAGGAGTCTTTAGTTCATGAGAAGCATTTTGCAAAAATCTTTTTTGGGATTCATCATAATTTTTTAACTCATTGACCATATGTTCAAGAGATTCGCTTAGTTCCTCTATTTCATCTCCTGTATTAATCATCTCTATGGAATCAAAATCCCTTTTTGATATTCTGTTGGCTCTGTTTTTTAATTTTATTATAGGTTTTGTCAATGACCTAGCAAAAATTACTCCAATAATGATGGATATGAAACCTATAATAACCATGATCAGAATGTTTATTCTCAATATGGTGTTTGTTAGATTAGAAACTTCTTCAGTAGTGGTATACAAAATAACCCAATACCTTACTTTTCTATTATTATTAACCAGTTTATTTATTGGAAGCACAGCAACATAATATTTAAACCCGTCTTTATCATTTTCAATAATAAATTTCTCTTTGCCTTTCTGTATTCTATTAGTTAATTCAGTTAACATCTGACTATCAAACTGCGAGTCTTTTGATTGGGACACAATAACATTATTAGCTGTTTTAGTTATTACTTCAAGTCTGCTATCCAAGCCAACCTTATCCAACTTATGAGAACGCATAATAACATCTTTGAATTTTTCTCTATCAATATTTTTTTCACTACCTATTTCTGTAGTGATGACATTTCTTATGATAGCTGCTTCATTAGTAAGGTCTTCCATAACTTTTTTCTCTAAAAATACTTTTATAGCAATATTAGCTACAATGCTACTAACTAGTAATGCACCTATTATCAGGGGTATGAATTGTAAGATGACTTTTTTAGTAATATTCCTTCTCATGATTCACCTTGGTCAACAATTTTGTAACCATAACCCCATACTGTTAATATCTCAACCTTTGACTTATTTTCTCTTAATTTCTTTCTGATTCTCTTTACCAAGTCATCTACAGCTCTTTCTTCACCATAATAATCATATCCCCATATGTTATCTAATATTTGCTCTCTTGAAAATGCTCTATTCTTATTTTTAACCATAAATAATAGAAATTCAAACTCTTTGTTGGTAAGCTTTAATTCATTACCATTAGCTACTGCTTTTCTTTCATCTTCTAAAATTATCAAATCATTTATCAACAATCTATTTATTTCTTTTTAATCCGGATTACTACTGTTGGATTTATCAATTCTTCTGAATATATTTTTGATACGAACTACTAACTCTCTTGGGCTGAAAGGTTTTGATAAATAGTCATCACTTCCAAGCTCCAGACCTAGTATCCTGTCAATCTCATCATCTTTTGCTGAAACCATAATTATTGGTATATCACTGGACTTTCTAATTTCTCTACACAATTCATAACCATCCATACCGATCATCATTATATCAATAACCATCAAATGACACTTAGTACTATTAAAAACTGATAATGCTGATTCCCCACTTTGAAAGGTTTTGACTGTATAACCTTCTTTTACTAAATATGCTTTTATCAAATCTCGAATACTTTTCTCATCATCAACCACATAAATCAATTTATCTGTCATATTCCTATCCTCCACTGTTTTAGCATCAAAATTTCTTTTTACATACTTTTTCCACATTTACAATAATATTCTGCCGTATTTTTATTTTACACTATAACTGTAAACAAGTTAAGAAAATTTTTGAAAGGATGATCTAATATGAAAAAACTTGTAACAACTATTGTAATACTGGGAATAATGACTTTCTCAGGTATATCTGCTCTTGCAGAGAGCGCTCCAGAAAATGTTGAAGAAAAAGTTCAGATTCCAGAGAATGTTATTGAGTTAAGAGATGACATAAAGAATATGAACGAAAACATCAAAACCACTAGAGATTCAATAAAAGAAATTCGTGAATCCAAAAAAGATAGCTTCAAATCTCAAGCAGATGAAATAAAAGGCAGAATGGATACAAAGAAAGAATCAAACAAAGCATTAAAAGAGGAATTTTCTACTACAAAGGATAGCTTCAACACTTTGAGAACCGAATTGACACAGCAGGTAAAAAACGCAAAGGACGCTGAAGATAAAGAAAGATTGGCATCTCTTATAGAAGAAAAGAAAGCTGCTGTAAACCAGTTCCAAGCTCAAAAGACCGATGTTCTTTCTAGAAAAGCAAATATTGAAGACGAAAAATCATTATTCCAAGATTTAAAGTCACAATTCATAAATCACAGAGATGAAATTAAACCTTATATAGAAGCAATTAAAGAAAGACATTCTATGGTTAAATCTTTAAGAGAAGATGCTAAAAATGCTATGTCCTCTCAAGACTTTGAATCAACAGCAAACCTTCTTAATCAAATATTAGAGTTAAAAGAACAGACTTACAATGATTTATTGACGATAAAATCTATAATAGAATAATTTGTCATAATTCATCAATACTTCTTAACTTCAAAAGATAGATTCTGCCCACTAGCCTAGGCAGGATCTATCTTATTTTATTAGTCATTCTACTTGACTTATAAAAACTATTAATTTATACTAATACCTAATTAATAATAATTATTATTTATTCATATGAATAATATATTAATATTTACTTAACTATAATATAAGAGGTGACTGATATGTTGAAAATAGCATTTTTTGATACTAAACCATATGACAAAGAAATATTTGAAGTTTTAAATAAGGATTATAATTTTGAAATAACGTACTTTGAAGAACGTTTAAGTGATAAAACAGTAAAGCTTACAGAAGGGTTTGATGTAGTTTCTATATTCGTACAAGACAAAGCTTCTTCTTTTGTTGTAAATAAACTGCATGAATATGGAGTTAAGTTGATTGCACTTCGTTGTGCAGGTTATAACAATGTTAATTTTAAAGCAGCACAAGGAAAAGTACATGTGGTTCATGTTCCAGCTTATTCACCCCATGCAATAGCTGAATTCACAATGTCCATGATGCTCACATTGAATAGGAAAATACATAAATCACACAATAGGACAAAAGATCTTAACTTCTCACTAAGTGGTTTATTAGGATTTGATATGTACCAAAAAACAGTAGGTATCATTGGTACAGGCAAAATAGCAAAAATTCTAATTAAGATTCTAAAAGGCTTTGAGTGTAATGTTATTGCTTATGACTTATATCCCAATGAAAATTCAGCAAAAGAATTAGGTTTTAGTTATGTTCCTCTTAGTACTCTATTCAAAGAAAGTGATATCATAACTCTACATTGTCCTTTAACAAAAGATACTGAATACATTATTAACGAAAAAAGTATTAATAAGATGAAAGATGGGGTTATGATCGTTAATACTGGTAGAGGTAAGTTAATTAATTCCAAAAATTTGATTGAAGGTCTTAAGGAACATAAAATAGGTAGTGCTGCTTTAGATGTCTACGAAGAAGAAGATAAATATTTTTATGAAGATTTTTCTGTTGAAGGAGTTTATGATGATATATTATCAAGGCTTATTACATTCCCTAATGTATTAATTACATCCCACCAGGCCTATTTCACAAAAGAAGCATTGAATAATATTGCTACCACTACTCTTAATAGCATTATGCAATTTCATGAGGGCAGACCATTAGAAAATGAAATCGCTTATATATGTGATGAAAACGGTTGTGTTATTAAAAAAGTCAACTAAAAAAAGTGGCT